>NZ_JAAGPE010000475.1:0-4513 GCF_017104605.1 Burkholderia sp. Ac-20384
TTGACGGCGTCGAGCCGTTCTACGGCAAGCACCAGAGCGGCATCGCAACGCCGCAGCAGCGCCACGCGTATTTCGCGGCGCTCGACCTGACGACGGCCCAGCGCGCGGATGTCATCGCGCTGCTGAAGACCTGGACCGACGCGGCCGCGCGGATGGCGCGCGGCGACACCGCGCTGCCGCTCGCCACGACGGGTAACGACGAGATCGCGCCGGCCGACGGGGGCGACGCGCTCGGCCTCGGCCCTGCGCGCCTGACGATCACGTTCGGCTTCGGCCCCGGCATGTTCGCGCTCGCCGGCAAGGACCGCTTCGGTCTCGCGAAGCATCGCCCCGCCGCGCTCGTCGACCTGCCGCGCTTCAATGGCGACCAGTTGCTGCCCGAAAAGACCGGCGGCGACCTGTTCATCCAGGCGTGCGCCGACGACGCGCAGGTCGCGTTCCACGCGGTGCGCCAGCTCGTGCGCCTCGGCGCGAAGGCGACGCAGATGCGCTGGGGCCAGGCCGGCTTCACGTCGGGCAAGCCCGGCGAGACGCCGCGCAACCTGATGGGCTTCAAGGACGGCACGATGAATCCGCCGATGTCCGATCCGGCCGCGATGGATGAATTCGTGTGGGCCGGCAGCGAAGGCCCGGCATGGATGAACGGCGGCACCTACACGGTCGTGCGCCGGATCCGCATCACGCTCGAGCACTGGGACAACACGGAGCTCGGCTTCCAGGAGCAGGTGGTCGGCCGTCACAAGTACAGCGGCGCGCCCCTCGGCCAGAAGCACGAGTTCGAGGCGCTCGACCTCGACGCGGCCGACAAGGACGGCAACCCGGTGATCCCCGACAACGCGCACGCGCGCCTCGCATCGCCGCAGTTGAACAACGGCGCGCAGATCCTGCGCCGCGCGTACTCGTACAACGACAGCACGAGCTTCTACATCGAGCGCTGGCCGCCGTGGCGCCAGCAGACCGAGTACGACGCGGGGCTGATGTTCGTCGCGCACCAGCGCGACCCGCGCAAGGGCTTCATTCCGATCAACGAGAAGCTCGCAAAGATGGACATCATGAACCAGTTCACCACGCACGTCGGCAGCGCGATCTTCGCGTGCCCGCCGGGCGCGCAACCGGGTTCGTACATCGGCGCCGCGCTGTTCGAGGCATGACGGCCCGCAACGCAAGCCAAGGCACACCTTCCCGGCCCCGGCCGGGTGCAACCTGCTAAAAACCACATGAATACTTCACCCGTTAGCCGCCCGCTGCGGCACCTGATTTCCGCGGCGGCCGCCGCGCTGATGCTGACCGGCGCGCTGCACGCCGCGCGCGCGCATGCCGCGACGCTCACGCTGTACAACGCGCAGCACGAACAGGTCGTCAACCAGCTCGTCAAGGACTTCGAAGCGCAGAGCGGCATCGCCGTGAAGGTACGCTCGGGCGAAGGCCCGGCACTCGCCGCGCAGCTCGTCGCGGAAGGCGACCGCACGCCGGCCGACGTGTACTTCACCGAGAACTCGCCGGAGCTCGTGCTGCTCGACCGCAAGGGCCTGTTCGCGAAGACCGACGCCGCCACGCTGCAGTCGGTGCCCGCGCGCTTCAACCCGGCGGACGGCAACTGGGTCGGCGTGCTCGCGCGCGAGAACGTGCTCGTCTACAACACCGCGAAAATCCAGCCGCAGCAATTGCCCGCATCGCTGCTCGATCTCGCGAAACCGGAATGGAAGGGCAAGGTCGGCGTCGCGCCGAGCGATGCAGACTTCCTGCCGCTCGTGAGCGCGGTGCTCGCACTGCACGGCGAAGCCGCGACGCTGCAATGGCTGAAGGGCCTGAAGGCCAACGCGCAGATCTTCGACGACGACGAAGGCGTGACGGCGGCCGTCAACCGCGGCGGCGTGCTGACCGGCATCATCAACAACTACTACTGGGACCGCCTGCACGCCGAGCTCGGCGACAAGTCGACCCGCAGCGCGATCTACCACTTCGGCAAAGGCGACGTCGGCGGTGCCGTCAACGTGTCCGGCGCCGCAGTGCTGAAGGCATCGAAGCACCAGCCGGAAGCGCAGAAGTTCGTCGCGTATCTCGTCAGCGAGCGCGCGCAGAAACTGATGGCCGGCGGCCATATCAGCTTCGAGTACCCGCTGCATCCGGGCGTCGCACCCGATCCGATCCTGAAGCCGTTCAACGAACTGAGCCCGCCGGCGCTGACGTTCGAACAGCTCGGCGACGACAGCCAGGCCGGCAAGCTGCTGCGCCAGGCAGGCCTGCTCTGACCATGAGCGACGCCGTGTCCCGCACGGCAAGCACCGCACTCGACGGCGAGCACACCGCGACACGGCGCCGCCCGTCGCGCGCGCTCGTCGCCGCGGCCGCGTGCGGGCCGCTCGCGATCCTGCTGCCGCTCGGCTTCACGCTGTACCGCGCGGCCACCTTCGGCGTCGACGACGCGATCGAGCTGCTGTGGCGCCCGCTCGTCGGCGAACTGCTGGTCAACACGTTGTCGATCACGCTCGCCGCGACCCTCGCGTGCACGTTGCTCGGCACGGCGCTCGCGTGGTTCATCGAGCGCACCGACCTGCCGGCCCGGCCGCTGTGGACCGCGCTCGCGGCCGCGCCGCTCGCGGTGCCGCCGTTCATCACGAGCTATGCGTGGGTGTCGCTGAGCCTCGACCTGCAGGATTTCCTCGGCGCGCTGATCGTGCTGACTTCCGCGTACTTCCCGCTCGTCTACCTGCCGGTGGCCGCCGCGCTGCGCGAACTCGATCCCGCACTGGAAGAAAGCGCGCGCACGCTCGGCTGTTCGCCGTGGCATACCTTCTTCCGCGTCGTGCTGCCGCAGTTGCGCCCCGCGCTCTGCGGCGGGATGCTGCTCGTCGCGCTCGGCGTGCTGTCCGAGTTCGGCGCATTCCAGTTGCTGCGCTTTCGCACGTTCACGACCGAGATCTATGCGGAATACCGCACCGCGTTCGATGGCGGCGGCGCGTCGCTGCTCGGCTGCGTGCTGATCGCGCTGTGCCTGCTGTGCCTCGCGATCGAGGCACGCGCGCGCGGCCATGCGCGCTACGGCCATACGCATCGCGCCGCACGCCGCGTTGCGATGCGCTATCCGCTCGGCCATCTGCGCGGCCCCGTCACCGTCGCGTTCGCCGCGCTCGCGGCCGCGACGCTCGGCGTGCCGCTCGCGATGATCGGCTACTGGCTCACGCAACAGGGCGCAGCCGCCGTCACGCCGGCCGACGTGTCGCCCGAGCTGCTGTGGCAGGCCACGCTCGCGTCGTCCGGCTATGGCCTGATGGCGGCGGCCGTCACCACGCTGCTCGCGCTGCCGCTCGCGTTCCTGCTGGTCCGTTATCCGGGGCGCGTCGCGACGCTGCTCGAGCGCACCGCGATGACCGTGCAGGGCGTGCCGGGCATCGTCGTCGCGCTGGCAATCGTGTCGATCACGGTGCGGCTGCTGCAGCCGCTCTACCAGAGCGCACCGGCGCTCGTCGGCGCGTACGCAATCCTGTTCCTGCCGCTCGCGGTCGTCAGCGTGCGCGCCGCGCTGTCGCACGTGCAGGTCAGGCTCGAGGAAACTGCACGCTCGCTCGGCCTCGGCTGGCGCGCGACGCTCACGCGCGTGGTGCTGCCGCTCGCGGCGCCCGGCCTCGGCGCGGCCGCGACGATGGTGTTCATCTCGGTCGTGACGGAACTCAACGCGACGCTGCTGTTGTCGCCGATCGGCACCCGCACGCTCGCGACGCAGGTGTGGAGCGATACGGCGACACTCGCGTTCGCCGCCGCGGCACCCTATGCCGCGCTGCTCGTGGCGCTGTCGCTCGGTGCATCGGGACTGCTGTTCCTGCTGCTTGGCCGCGCGTCGGTACGCGACTGAGCGCCGCCCTTTTTCCCCGGAACCGCCCATGAGCGAACTACGCATCCACGGCCTGTCGAAATCGTTCGGATCGCATACCGTCCTGCACGACATCGACCTCACGGTGCGGCGCGGCTCGCGCCTCGCGCTGCTCGGCCCGTCCGGCAGCGGCAAGACCACCCTGCTGCGCGTGCTGTGCGGCTTCGAGCGCGCCGAGCGCGGCACCGTCGAAATCGACGGGCGCCGCGTGGCCGCACCCGACGTGCACCTGCCGCCCGAACAGCGCCGGATCGGCTACGTGCCGCAGGAAGGCGCGCTGTTTCCGCATCTGTCGGTGGCCGACAACATCGCATTCGGGCTGCCGCGCGCTGCGCGGCGGCGCCATCATCGCGTCGACGAACTGCTCGAGATGGTCGGGCTGCCCGCGTCGTATGCGAGCCGTGCGCCGCAGCAGCTGTCCGGCGGACAGCAGCAGCGCGTCGCGCTGGCTCGCGCGCTCGCGCCCGAGCCGTCGCTCGTGATCCTCGACGAACCGTTCTCGGCGCTCGACACGTCGCTGCGCCACGAAACGCGCAGCGCGGTCGCGGATGCGCTCGCGGCAGCGGGCGCGACCTCGGTGCTCGTCACGCACGACCAGCCCGAAGCGATGACGCTCGGCGACGAAGTGGCGGTGATGTGGCA
>NZ_JAAGPE010000476.1:0-4653 GCF_017104605.1 Burkholderia sp. Ac-20384
TTGAGCGCCACCAGCTGCCGCCGCGCCGGTTGCAGTGCGTGATGAGTTCGCCGAGCGTGTGCACTTTGACGTCAGCGAGGCGCTGCGCGCAAGCGGTCGGAACCAGCGGGCGATCGCGTGGCCGGGCGCCGGCATCGCCTTGGCCCAGCTGCCGGCGGCCTGCTCGATCAGCTCCAACGACACCGGCGTGAGGCCCGACTCGCCGTACTTGTGGATCGACGCCTCCAGGTGCTCGGTCAGCACGGCGGAGCCTTTCTCACAACGGTGCGGACGACGAGCACTGTGGGATTGGCATTGACCCGTAAGCAGGCACCAAAGTCATTCCGAACATCAGGCCTCCATTCCCACATTGTCCAGGCTGACTGATTCGCTCTGCTTAACCGGTTGGGGCTGCCTCAACATGCGCGCCCACCCATCTGCTAGGAAGTCAGCCGTGTGATTCATCACGTTGACGATAGCTCTCCCGGCAGGCTGGGTAAGCGCAAGTTTGGGATGCTCGATAGCCCTCAATTCTGCCTCGGTAATGTGGATGCTACGACTAGGATCATTGCTCCTGATTCGCTGGATCGCCTTGTCGACGATAAGGCTAATCATTTGCCTGTCTTTCTCCGTGTCGGTCGTCATCCAGCTTCCCATTCCCAGATGATTGGCGGTCAATATGTTGGTACCGAGACTCAGGATCTCCGTGGGAGTATTGACCATGATCGAGGCGATTTTCTGCACGGAATCGTTGACGAGTCCCAGACGGGCCGGAATGTCGACCGGAAGGAAGCCGGCCGTGAAACTCAGCACGGAGCCGATGCCCATCGAGTTCACTGCCATCCCCCAGCCTGGTGCCGCTTCCAGCGTGGACTGCGTGTCGGATTTGATTTGAGTCCGTAGCGCGGCCTTCGCTTCCGACACGCTCGTCGCCGGTGTATTGTTCACTTCCGGGACGGGGAAAAAGCCTTCGTTCATCTTTTGTGTTACGCCAGCAGCCATCTCATCATGCGCGTTGGCAATTTCCCGCGGCACCATGGCACCGGAAGTGGATGACGCCACCTGGTTCGTCAACGCCTGAACGGGCAACATGCCTATCGATCTGTCCAGTGCAGCCGCGTTGTTCGCAATTGACCCCACTGCCGCAATGCCCCCCGAGACCACGGAATCCTTGAGGTCATCGAGGAATTCATCGACAGACTCTGGCAAGAGTCGTTCACCCTGAAACGTGCCGAGCAGTCGTTTGACGATTAACGAATCGACCGTCTCGGCTATCAGCGGCGTCACTGAATCCGCGATAACGCGAACGATTCGCGTGACTGCATGCTCCTTCCCATACGCGCTGGCCGTAGCCGCCACCAATGCCTTCCACGCCACGCCGTCGAGTGCATAGGTGAGACCACCACTGACCGCCAGGCTGGCAAACATGGCGACGCCGATTTCCTTGGTGAACGCCTTCTGGTTGATGACCGAGTTGATCGACTGAGCCCCGAGGCGCCCACGCAACTCAAGCGTTGCCGAATCAGCTTCGTTCAGGCAATCTTCGACCAGTTTCTTCAATGGCGCGTGATCAGATTCAACCGCATAGTGGATTTCTTGCAGGAACTGGAATGGATGGAAGCCCACATCCGGTGCGGTGTCAGCCGACGCTCGATTTCCCCCGAGGGTAGCAAGCTGCAGATCTCCCGGGGGCTCTAGACCGCCGTGCGGCGACGCAATGGCCTCATCAGATCGGGCTGCCTCGTCCGCAGCCTGCGACGTGTGCGGCTTAAGCCGCGCGTCGCTCCCGAAGCCCTGCACCCCTTTCTTGATTGCTTGTCGGGTCGAGTAAGCCGTCAAATTGATGTCGGCGTTGACTTGCTCCCCGTCTTCCATTGTCAGCCCGGACACCTTGCAACCGTGCTCGAATGCGGACGTCTTGGCAAAAATTGCGTTGTCCAACGGAAGGCCAAGTCGGCATCCGTCCGGCGGCAATTGCAGTGCAGCGAACTTTTCGGGGTACCTAGCCTGTACAAAGCGCAAAATCGCCTCGACGGCCTTGTCGGTACAGTGGACGTGACCAGCCGCATCGCGGGTCACGTCCCCGGAGAAAATCGCTGGCAATCGATACTCACCTTTTGACATCAGCGCAGCGGCCCGCTGAAGGTAATCGGCTTTTGCCGCTTGCTGCTGCTCACGCAGGTGCGGGACGCCTTCGATAAGCGTGTCCAACAGCTCTCTCGTCCGTGCCCTGCGCTTCAACTCGGGGTCGTTCGACCGCACCTGCTCGATGGTCCGTGATGCTACTGCATGCCACCTCGCGCGGGCAGTAGACGTGTTGTCGGCGGTACTGGTCGCTGCGCTTTTGGCAGATGCGAGTTTCGGCAGGTCCGCAAACTGGGAACGAGAATTCGTGGTGGAATCGCGCCTGGCGGGCTGCGTCGTCGAGTGAGCAGGATGATTGTCATCCGCGGTCGAATCAACGACGGTGACGAAATTTATAGAGCGATTGCTGGGAATCGTGAACATATCAGCGTGCCTTAGAGGTCAGTTCAAAAACCTTGCTCAGCTAGCCTGAAGATGTTCCAGCAGACGAGCGAGCAGCCAAGTTCCAAGAATGCTTCGTGAATGTCGACAAGTCGTTCGAAGCGCGTGCGTAGACGACGGAAATTATGGAGCCAGGAGTGCGTATGTTCGACCACCCAACGATACTTGCCGAGTCCGCCACCGTATTCGGTCCGACGCTTCGCGATCACGGGCCTGATGCCGCGCTCACGCAGCGCACGACGGTGGCGCGTGGAATCGTAGCCTCGATCTCGCCAGGCACATTGGTTTCGCGGATGTTCCCGGCGAGAACGGGATCTTATGATGTGGCAAGTAGTCGCATGCAAGCGACCTAAACACGAAGAAATTGTCTTCGAATGCGAAGCATTTCCGATGCGCTTATTTTGAGGTGTCCGGTTATGGTGCGGCGAACGCTTGGTCCATCTGCCGGGCGCGTTTGATTTCGTCACTCTGCAGGTAGATATAGGTCGCTGCGATCGATGCGTGGCGCAGGTTGTCGCGCACGGTCGTCATCTCGGCGTAGACCGAAGCAAAGTTATCACCGTTTGCGAAGTAAAAATGTCTCTTCAGAGGTCGGCATCGACGCGGAATCTGAAAATTTCCGAAAAAATCATAGGCTTGCGTACCGCGAAATAAATGGTTCATCGCGGGAAACCGCGGAGCGTTTGAGGGGGATTGCGTAACCTGACGCCTGACTTTAAGGACGTCAGGAGGAGCAATTGCTCGATCGCAAGGCACTTCAGGCACTGGGCTGCTGGACCGGCTATCGGTTGGAGCGGGTGGAATGGCCGGAAGGCGAAAGCCACACGCTCTCGCTGTATCTGAAACCAGTCAGCAAGGTGATGTACTGCGAACAATGCGGGGCACGTTGCCAGCAGATCCACGAGACGACGGTTCGTCGCGTGCGCGATCTGCCGCTGTTCGAGTACCGAGTGGTGCTGCACGTCCCGCGCCGCCGGGTCTGGTGCGAACGCTGCGGCGGTCCGCGACTGGAGAAGCTGGCGTGGCTGGGCCGTTACCAGCGAGTGACGGAGCGATTTGCCAAGGCCTGCGAGAAACTGCTGCAAGCGGCCAGCGTACAGGCAGTGGCGGCCTTCTACGATCTGGGCTGGCACACGGTCAAATCGATCGACAAGATGCGCTTGCAAGCGCGTGTGGCTGAGCCGGACTGGTCGACGATCCGCTATTTGGCGATGGACGAGTTTGCACTCCATAAAGGCCATCGGTATGCCACGGTGGTGGTCGATCCGATCGGCCGGCAGGTGCTCTGGATTGGATCGGGGCGCTCACGCGAGACGGCCCGCGCCTTCTTCGAGCAGCTTCCTGAGGGTGTCGCCGAGCGCATCGAATACACCAAGTACTTCTGGTCGAAGACCCACTCATGCGGTGTCTGGATCATGCTCAGAATGCCGTCGTTGAGTCGCGCAACGCGAGATAGACGGCTCAGGGTTGGGGATGGAACTGGGGGAAAGAGGATCCAGCCGGCCTTGGTCAGGCTAGGCATCGCTACGCCTGTGCCCGATTCCCAGATCAAGTCTACGCTCGTCTGATACCGCGCCGCGATTCGACCCAACCAGCTACCAAACGCCTCTTCCAGGAAGGTGACCTGCCTGAGTTCTTCGGACCGTTTTAATCTTGGAGAACGGCCTCGATTGCTTCAGTTGAACAATACCGCTGCTTGAACTCGTTGGGCGTCAGGTAATCCAGGCTCGAATGTGGCCGGATCGTATTGTAGTGACGCCGCCACTGCTCGATCACGACCTTCGCCTCTGGCCGGGTCCTGAACCATTCCAGGCTCAGGCATTCGTCTCGCAACTTGCCGTTGAAGCTCTCGTCCGCGCCGTTCTGCCAGGGCTTGCCGGGATCGCTCAACGCCATGTCCATGCCGTTGTCTGCTGCCCACTTCAGAATCGCCCGTGACACGAATTCCGGCCCGTTGTCCGAACGTAGGTAACGCGGTGCACCGTGCAGGCTGACCAGTTGCGACAGCACCTCAACGATGCCCCTGTCTCGATTCCACGTACAGCAAGAAGTTTGATAACTTTTTGACTGTATGGAGAACAGAATGGCAGAGAACGTGGTGCCGAGAAGGCAATACACGCAGGAATTCAAGGTGGAGGCGGTGCGCTT
>NZ_JAAGPE010000477.1:0-4824 GCF_017104605.1 Burkholderia sp. Ac-20384
ATCGAAGCCCTGGCGAGTTGGCAGCATCACTACAACTGGCATCGGGCTCATAGTGCCATCGGCGGCATTGCGCCGATGGCGAGACTTCCCCCGTCGAGAAACAACCTCTTGACGCTTCACAGCTAGCAGGCTGTTGAATTTGGGAACGGTGTAAACGGGCTTCGCGGGCGGTGCGTTAGAGATAACGTGTTCATGGTCTTGGTCGGATGGGTACGATGCGCGGAATGGACGAGATGCAAGAGCCGCTGTTCACGACGGTGAGGCTGGAAGACTTCGTGCCGACTGATCACCCGTAGCGGCCGCTTCGGCTGCTGGTCAATCAAGCGTTGAAGCGGCTCAACGGGCTGTTCGGCACGATCTATGCCGACAGCGGTCGCGCCTCGATTGCGCCGGAGAAGCTGCTGCGCGCGTTGCTGCTGCAGGTGTTTTACTCGGTGCGCAGCGAGCGCATGCTGATGGAGCAGATGCGCTACAACCTGCTGTTTCGCTGGTTCGTCGGCTTGGCCATCGAAGACGCCGTCTGGGACCACTCGGTATTCTCGAAGAACCGCGACCGGCTGCTTGAGCACGAAGTGATCGAGGCGTTCTTTACCGAAGTCATGAGCTTGGCGGACAAGCAAGGGTTGCTGTCCAGAGAGCACTTCTCGGTCGATGGCACACTGATCCAGGCGTGGGCCAGTCACAAGAGCTTCCGTCCCAAGGACGGCTCGGACGATCCGCCGGCCGGCGGCGGACGTAATGCCGACACGGACTGGAAGGGCAAGCGCCGCAGTAACGACACGCATGAATCGAGCACCGATCCGGATGCGCGCCTGTTCCGAAAGGGGCGGCAAAGCGGAGCTATCCTTTGTTATCAGGGGCACATCCTGATGGAGAACCGCTCGGGCTTGGTGGTCGGCGCAGTGGTCAGCCACGCCGATGGATTCGGCGAACGCGCGAGTGCGTTGCGCCTGCTCGATTGCGTGCCGGGTCGTCACGCCAAGACGCTCGGCGCCGACAAGGGTTACGACATGCGCGATTTTGTGCGGGATTGCCGAGCGCGCAAAGTGACGCCACACGTTGCGCGCAACGACACGCATCAAGGCGGCAGTGCGATCGACGGCCGCACCTCGCGGCACGCCGGTTATGGCATTAGCCAAGTGATTCGCAAACGCATCGAAGAGCACTTCGGCTGGGGCAAGACTGTCGGCAGGATTCGACAGACCGTGTATCGGGGCGTCAAACGGGTCGACCAGCACTTCAAGTTGACGATGCTGGCGAGCAACCTGACTCGAATGGCGCGAATGCTGACGGTGGTGCCGCAAGGAGCCGTGCAATGAGCCGCCCGAGCGCGGCCGTCGCGCGGCAACGCGCCGGCGATCCCGCTCGCCAGCGGGGCAGCCACGACGATCTATCGGCAACTCGGCGGCCAATCGCATACCAAATCCATTTAATCAGTGCCCCGGCCATCAAACCGCGGCGCTTTTCAACAGCCTGCTAGGGCCTGCGCGATGCCCGCGAAGACGGATGATCGAAAGTCGAGTGTCCGGAGGACCAACGACACGTTGTGTCTGCCCTCGATATAACTGCAACTTATAAGGCAGACCTGCTGTGTATTGATTGGCGTTAATCGAGTCGCTCACCGACGCGTATGCGCGGCGAACGGAACACGTTATACCTTGGTATAGGGAGGATGCGACCACGGACTAATGGAGCGGTGTGTGTGCTTCACATAGACTCTGTTTCAACCCGAGCGAACCGCACGTCGTCGGGAATCCCGAGCAGTGATGGTCGCCTCCTTTATCGACCGAGGTCGGTGATTGCGTTCATTGCACATGTGCGCTTGATGCGAGAGGGATGGGAGAAATGACGCAGCCACGATTCGTACACGACAGCGTATTCGAAGGTGCGCTGATCCGCTTACTGGATCCGTCGAGAGCGCCTGTCACGCGCGATGGATTGGCGTGCGCGTCCGGGCGACGCATGCAGCCCGTGCGCGGTGACAGCGCAAGCGATCCTGCAGCGCCGGTGGCCGATCGGATCAAAATTGTCGAGATTCTGTCGGACACTTCGGTCAGCGTGCGCTGGAGTGATCCGAGATCCGGGCATTTCGGGGAACAGGTGTGGCGCTGCGTGACTGCGCGGTCGGCGTCGCATTGCGTGCTAACGGGCATGCGGATTCAATGTGGCGATCGCGTGTATCGGCCGCAGCGGCGGGGCCGCACCGTTCCGTGTAACTGGGACAGGATGTTCCATGCCGCGGCGGTCGCGACGATCGCGTCCAGCAGCATGGGCGGCTAGTGCGCGCTAGGAAGTGCGGTCGGGACGCCGTCCGTAGCCGGTTGCGATCCCGGCAAGCCAGCGATAGTAGCTTGGCCCGAGAGACCCGGTGCGCGGCAAGATTGCATCATCGCCGATGAAATGGCGGTAAGACAGCTATCGTGTGTGATTCATAGACATCGTTTCAACTAAAATGAAGCGATGGACCGAGAGATCGCCGCGCGATTACGTTGGGTGCGCATGTATCACGAGACGGGTAATGCCGGCCTCGTATGCGCACGGTGTGGCATTTCTCGACCGACACTTCGCAAATGGCTACGTCGCTATCAGGAATCTGGCGAAGCAGGTTTGCAGTCTCAAATCCGTCACCTACTCGGCAGCCCGAACAGAAAGGTATTCGAGGCTGATCGGGCAACGATCCTCCGATTGCGTACCGAGCGCAAAGGCGCACAGCGGATCCAGAATGAACTGAGACTGTACGAGCAATGCGAACTATCCCTTGCGACCATTCACAAGATCTTGAGCGAAGCAGGTGCAAAGCCGTTGATTCGATCCCGGCGGCCGACGCAGCCGAAACGGTATAGCCGGCCGGTGCCTGGAGACCGCGTCCAGATGGACACAATGAAGATCGCTCGAGGGGTGTACCAGTACACGGCGATCGACGACTGCTCTAGGTTCCGGGTACTGGCAATCTACCCACGCAGAAACGCCCGAAATACGCTGCTTTTTCTTGATCGCGTCATTGAGGAGATGCCGTTTCCGATCCAGCGCATCCAGACCGATCGAGGCGGTGAGTTCTTCGCCGAGTCGGTACGACGACGCTTGATGAGCGAATGCATCAAGTTCCGACCGATCCCGTCACGCTCGCCATACCTCAATGGCAAGGTCGAGCGTTCACAACTCACCGACCGCAACGAATTCTGGTCGCATCATCTGCCGACCGCGGATGCGATCGACCACCGAATTGAGGAGTGGCAGTTCGACTACAACTGGCGGCGCCCGCACGGCTCACTTGGTGGCAAGACGCCCGTCGATCGTATCGCCGAGTTAGGCGAAGTCACCCCTGTCGCGGGAGAGGTGGAAAGGGACCTATCCGTGATTTCGTGGGCGAGGCATATCATGAGGTGTAAAAGCCATGAGTATGCCGATGAAGAAGAAAAGACAAACGGTAGCGCGTCAGGCAGCGGCCCGCGGGCCGCTGCCTGAACTGCCCAAGGAACTGCTGGACCAGTTGGTCAAGGGGCCGATGTCGCCAGCCGAAGTGCAGGACCTGATGCTGGCGTTCAACAAGGCGGTGATCGAGCGTGCGATGGGCGCCGAGATGAATCTGCATCTGGGCTACTCACCGGGCCAGCCCAAGCCGCCCGGGCAGGTCAACGAGCGCAACGGCGCCAGCGGCAAGACGGTCATCACCGATCGTGGCCCAGTCCGGGTCGACGTGCCTCTTGACCGTGACGGCAGCTTCGAGCCGATCCTGATCCCCAAGCACGAACGCCGTTTCACCGGCTTCGACGAACGCATCATCGCGATGTACGCCCGCGGCATGAGCGTGCGCGGGATTCAGGGATTTCTGGCCGAGCACTATGGCACCGAGGTCTCGCCCGACTTCATCAGCTCGGTCACCGACGAGGTGATGGCCGAAGCGCTGAGCTGGCAGAGCCGCCCGCTCGAGACGATGTATCCGGTCGTGTTCTTCGATGCGCTGCGGGTCAAGATCCGCGACGACGGCGTGGTCAGCAACAAAGCCGTCTATCTGGCTTTGGGCATTCAGGCCGATGGCCAGCGCGACGTGCTGGGCCTCTGGATCGAGCAGACCGAGGGCGCCAAGTTCTGGCTCAAAGTGTTCAACGAACTCAAGACGCGCGGCTGCCAGGACATCCTGATCGCCGTGGTGGACGGCTTGAAGGGGCTGACCGAGGCCATCAGCGCGGCATATCCGCGGACCACCGTTCAGACCTGCATCGTGCATCTGATCCGCAACAGTCTGGAGTACGCCAGCTACAAGGACCGAAAGGTACTGGCCGCGGCATTGCGTCCGATCTACGCGGCCGCCAGCGAGGAGGCGGCAAGGCAGGCGCTGCAAGACTTCGCCGACGGACCTTGGGGCACGAAGTACCCGACGATCGTGCAATCATGGCAACGCGCGTGGGAGCACGTCGTGCCGTTCTACGTGTTCCCGCCGGAGATTAGACGGGTCGTGTACACCACGAACGCCATAGAAAGTTTGAACATGCAGTTGCGCAAGATCATCAAGACGCGCGGCCACTTCCCGAATGACGAGGCGGCCATCAAGCTGCTCTGGCTGGCGCTGCGCAACGTGCTGACCAAGACCGTGCGGTCCGCCTTCGACTGGAAATCGGCGATGAACCAGTTTGCTATCCTGTTCGGAGACCGATTTATGCAGGCGCGCGGATAACGTGCTGTTCAACCGCCTCGCCCACAAAATCTATGGTCAGCCTGACTTTTGCAAGCGAGTGGGTGTCGACGTAAATTGGGCGTGCGCAAATCTATCCGGGATCGCGATGGAAACAGGTTCCTCGTCCCATGATGAGAGCCGCACCGGGC
>NZ_JAAGPE010000478.1:0-4731 GCF_017104605.1 Burkholderia sp. Ac-20384
CCATGCGGTTCAAGCGGCTGCCAGCGCCGCTCGCGCTGCAGCACTTCGTATTCGTCGAAGCGGCGCAGGTAGCGCAGCACCGCGTGCGTCACGTATTCGACCATCTGCTGCGCCATGCCCGAATCTTCCAGCCGCACGAGCGGCACGTGCGGCGGCAGCGTGCCCGGATGCGCGTGCTCGAGCGCGAGCAGCGCGTCGACGCCGGCGCCGAGGTTGAAGATCGCGCGCAGGCCGTCGCGCGGGGCGAAGAATTCGCGCGGCGCGCGCCAGACGAGCGCGTAGTCGGCGGCGGCCGTATCGCCCGGCTGCCACGCGCGCAATTCGGCTTCCGGCAGCGCATGCGCGATCTCGTCGCGCCACGCGCTGGCTTCCTGGTGCGGGGAGTGGAACAGGATCTTCATTGGATGACGGCGCGCGCGCCGGCGAGGCGCGTCACGGGAACGGCGAGCGGGGCCGGGCGCAGCGCGCCGGCGGGCGTAGCGGACATCGGGCGTCTCCTGACGACCGGGCGCCCGGCGCGTCGGCGCCCGGCCCCGGTTCCGTTTGAAGCTGACGGGAAGCCCACATTCTACGGTCTCGCGGCGCATCGCGCGCCGGTGCGCGGGGCCGGAGACGGGCGTGGGCGGCCGCTTTGGGTAGCGATCCGGGGATGGCCGCCCCACGCAAAAGCAAAGCACAAAATATTGGTTCGGCCGCCGGGGGCGCCGCGCCACAATCGAATCCCGTCTTCAAGCAAGCGAGGGCAATCATGCGCGCATGCAGCAAATCGGCGTGGCCGCCGCGGCTCGTGACCGTTCCGGGCCTGCACGGCAGCGAAGGCGCTCACTGGCAGACCTGGCTCGAACGCCAGTTCCCGCGCGCGCTGCGCGTCGAGCAGGACGACTGGGACGCGCCCGATCTCGCGCGCTGGGCGCAATCGGTGCGCGCCTTGCTCGACCGCGAACGCGGCCCGTTCGTGCTGGCCGCGCACAGCTTCGGCTGTCTCGCGGCCGCGCACGCGCTCGCGCAGTGGCCGCATACGGGCGACGTCGCGGGCGTGCTGCTCGTCGCGCCCGCCAGTCCGAAGAAATTCACGTTTGCCGGGCCGTTCGACGCGCGCCGGCTCGCCGTGCCGTCGATCGTGATCGGCAGCGAGACCGATCCGTGGATGCCGCTCGGGGACGCTCGCACGCTCGCGCAGCACCTGGGCAGCGCGTTCGTGAACCTCGGCGACGCCGGACACATCAACACCGCGGCCGGCTTCGGGCCGTGGCCGCGCGCGAAATACTTCATCGACACGCTCGTCCACTGCGCGGCACCGCTGCGCTTTCGCGACGCAGACGACGGCTTCGAAGCCGCACTCGTCGACCGCGCGCTCGCGCACGCGGTCTGACGCCGGGGCGGGCGGCACGGCGGGTGCCGTGCCACACCGCGCCGTCGCGCTTACGCCGCGGAGACGGGCTGTACCGCCGCCGGATCCGAATAGCTCGGCCGGCCGTTCTCGACGTGGCCCGCGAAACGGCGCGAGAAGGTACCGGCCGCGCCGTCGCTCACCGTCACGTCATACCATTGGTGGCTCGCCGCGAGCGCCCACTGCTCGACGCGCTCGTCGCCGCCATGCAGCGTGACCTGCCGTGAAGGCGCGCCGTACGCGTTGTCGGTCAGCGTCAGCGTGACGTGAGCGCCGCCATGGTTGCGCAGCTTCAGGTACAGGTTGCCGTTCGCGACGTCGTAGCCGGCCTTCACTTCCGGCTGCGCCGGGTTGCGATGCCGCGCGGCCGGGGCCGACACGTTGCCCGAGAACACGCGTACGAAGCCGTTCGGCCCGTACACCGAGAACGTGTATGCCCCGTTCGTCACGGTCAGGTCGAAGTCCGCATGCAGCACGCGGCGCGCGCCCACCGTATAGCGCCACGGGCCGTCGGTGCGGTTCGTCGAATACACGTGAAAATGCGCGCCCTGGTTGCCGCGGTTCGCGAACTCGATGCGCAGCCTGGTGCCGCCATCAATGCTTGCGTTCACGTGCAGCTCGTACGGCAGCGCACGTGCCGGCCGCACGCCGGGCTCCTGCGGGTCGATCGGCGACGGCGTCGCGGGCACCGTCGGCGCGGGCTGCGACGTGCACTGCTGGTCGGCGATCGAGCGGTACTGGCTCGTGTCGGGCAGCGGCGGGAACGATGCGTCGGACGAGCGGAAGTCGAAGGCGGCGGTGAGGTCGCCGCACACCGTGCGACGCCACGGCGTGATGTTCGGTTCGTCGATGCCGAAACGCTCGCCGATGAAGCGGATCACCGACGTGTGGTCGAACACCTGCGAGCACACGAAGCCGCCTTTCGTCCACGGCGACACGACCGTCATCGGCACGCGCGGCCCGAGGCCGTACGGCAGGCCGTCGGCCGTGTAGCTGCCGCCGCGGCCGGGGTTCACGACCGTGTGCAGCTCGCCGTCGGTCGTCACGGTCGACGCGCCCTGCGCGGCCGACGTCGGCGGCTGCGGCGGCACGACGTGGTCGAAGAAGCCGTCGTTCTCGTCGTACACGATGAACAGCACGGTCTTGCGCCAGACGTCCGGGTTCGACGTGAGCGCATCGAGGATCTGCGACGTGTAGTTCGCGCCGTACGCGGGCGTGTATTTCGGATGCTCGGAGAACGCCGCGGGCGGACACAGCCACGACACCTGCGGCAGCCGGTCGTTGATCACGTCATCCTTCAGGTTGTCGAGCGTGCGCACGGTCTGCGCGCGCTGGTACAGCGACGAACCGGGCTTCGCGTTGATGAAGTTCGCGAAGTTCTGCAACACGTTCGTGCCGTAGTTGCCGTTGTACGGATCGTTGCCCGTCGTGCCCTGCTGGTAGATCTGCCACGACACGCCGTGTGCTTCGAGACGCTCGGGAAAGGTCGTCCACGACAGCAGCTGGTAGGCAGGCGGACCGTCGCCGTCGACATAGTCGCTGTTGTCGAGCAGCGGGCCGCCGAACTTGCCGGTCGGGTCGACGGTGCCCGTCATCAGGTACGAGCGGTTCGGGTGCGTCGGCCCCGGCAGCGAGCAGAAGTAGTTGTCGCACACGGTGAACGCATCGGCGAGCGCGTAGTGGAACGGGATGTCCTCGCGCACGTGATAGCCCATCGTCATGTCGGTCTTGTTCGCGGGCCACTGGTCGTAGCGGCCGCCGTCGATCGCCGCGTGCGTCTTGTACCACGAGTGGTCGAGGTCGCCGACGCACTGCGCGCTCGTCGTCAGCGTGTTCAGCCGGAACGGCAGCACCGGCTTGCCCGGGTCGGCCTTCGACGGCTGGTACCACACCGGCTTGCCGTTCGGCAGCGGGATCGGGAAGCGGTCGTTGTAGCCGCGCACGCCGCGCAGGTGTCCGAAGTAATGATCGAACGAGCGGTTTTCCTGCATGAACACGACGATGTGCTCGACATCGCGGATCGTGCCGGTGCCGCGCGCGGCGGGAATCGCGAGCGCGCGGCGGATCGATTCGGGGAAGGCATTGAGCGCGACGGCGGCGCCCGCGGATTGTGCGACGGTATGCAGGAAACGGCGGCGGCTCGATGACGTCATGTTATTTCACCTCGGTTCTGCTGCGGTCGGGGGACGGAAGCGGCGGGATCAGCCGGGTGACGACGCTGCAACACTCGACGCGGCCGCGTTCGCCGCATTTGCCGCGGGCTTCGCGTCGTCGTCGTCATCGGGCGGGTAGTGCACGACGGGCGGTGCGAGCGGCGCGGCATCGGACGCGGCGGGGTTCGCGGCTGCGTCGTTGTTGAATGCGCTGGCGGAGCCGGACGATGCGCCGGCCTGCTGCGAAGCGTCGGTCGCGTGAGCGTCGTGCGGCGCGTCGTCACTGCAGGCGGCGACGAAAGCGGCGGCACAAAGAACGACGACGACGGAAACGCAACGCATGACTTCTCTCCTGGCAGGCTGATCGGGAAACGTTTTCGAGTATGCCGATGCGATGCGACGTTTCGGTGAATCGTTTGCGACCGGCACGTGATTGCGGAATGCTTTCGATATCCTGACCAAGTACTTTCGCGCGATGACGGGACGCAATGTTTCCCGGCGGGCGATGCGAGTCGGGCATTTTTACGCGGGCCTGCGATGCGACTTGCCGTGGCGTTCGGGGCCGCATCGCCGTTCATGATGGACGCGTGCAGCCGATCGCGTGGCCTCAGCGACGCGGCGTGCGTCGCCGCACCTCGCTGCGCAGCCAGTCGAGCCAGGTGCGGATCGCCGCTTCATGTCGATGCCCCGGGCGCCACACGACGTAGTGCGCATACACGTCGGTCACGCGCACCGTCGATACGCGCACGAGCGTGCCGTCCGCGAGTTCGGGCTCGATCAGCGAGCGGCGCGCGAGCGCGACGCCGCGCCCTTTCAGCGTCGCGTCGATCAGTGCATTCGCATCGGTGAAGCGCGGCGCGCGTGCGGATTCGGTGAGGTCGAGCCGCGCGACCTGGAGCCACGGTTCCCAAGGCTGCGCGGGATGGCGCAGCAGGGTCGCACGCACGAGATCCGCCGGCGCGCGCGGCGCAATGCCGTCGCGATTGCGGTACGCGGGGCTCGCCACCGGAAAGATCGTCTCGTTCATCAGCTTCTCGGCGACGACGCCCGGCCACGTGCCGGGCCCGTAGCGCAGCGCGACGTCGATGCGGTCGCGCTTGCGCAGCGGCGCGAGCGCCACGTCCGGGTGCAGCGCGATCGCGATGTGCGGATGCGCGGCCGAGAAGCGCGGCAGGCGCGGCGCAAGCC
>NZ_JAAGPE010000479.1:0-4810 GCF_017104605.1 Burkholderia sp. Ac-20384
GCACGGTGGTCGGGTGGCTGCGCCGGCGCGCGGACACGCTCGGCAGCGGGGTGGCCGTCGACGTGGATTCGGTCGATCCGCTCGTCGCTGCGCCCGGCGCGCGCGCCGCGCTGCGCCGCGACCAGCTGGTGCCGATCCACCGCTTGCAGATGCCGCAGGATCTGGCGGGAGCCCACGGCACGAACCGCGCGCCGACGTTTCCGTACATCACCGCGGCTCACGACCTCGACGCCGTGTTCGCCTACCTGCACCGCTACGACGGCCAGGCGGCAACGCAGCGCGCGTACTGGCGCGAGCTCAAGCGTTTGTATTGTCGTGCGTGCTCGAGCGTCGGCGGCCGCTGTCGTCGATCCTGGTCGACGACAGCGAAGCCTACAAGGCGTTTCTCGCGTCGCCGTTGGATTCGTTCCGCGGCCCGGGGCGCTGGCGACCGTTCGCGCTGGAGCTGCTGTCGCTGGATAGCCGGCAGTATGCGGTGCGCATATTGCGCGCCGCGTTTGACTGGCTCGTGAAGGTCCGCTATCTGGCCGGCAACCCGTGGGTGGGCGTGGCGGACCGGAAGCCGCTGAGGCGCGCGACCCGGCTGAAGGTGCAGCGGGCGCTGCCGATCGACGTGTGGGCGACGGTCCGCACGCAACTCGCCGAGCGCAGCGAAGGGCAGGGGCCGCGGGGCCCGGACTGGCGGATCGCCCGAGCGTTGATCCTGTTGATGGGCGACGCGGGACTGCGCATCGAGGAGGCCGTGACAGTCCGGCGCGACGGTCTGCAGTGGTGGCCGGCCGAGGACGCGACGCCAGCAACGTGGCTGCTGAGCGCGATCCGCAAGGGCAACAAGGAGCGCTTCGTGCCCGTCATCGACGACACGATCGAGGCCTTCCGCGAGCACTGGCGCGACCGCGCGCTGGACTTTGATGCGGGCGCGACCAAGATTCCGCTCGTCGCGCCGACTGTGATTCCGCCCACGCCGGCCGGTCGCGACAAGTTCGGCGTTACGGCGACCGGTGAGGCGACGCGCGTCGCGGGCTATGCGCCAAGCGTGGCACGCCGGGTGGTCGCGTGTGCGCTCGACCAGGCGACCTACAAGGACATCCAGATCTACGTGAAGCAACGACACGGCGTCGTGGTCCATACTTGCTGGGGCGCACCCGTGAAGTAATTGAACGGCCTACCGTTACGTCGCACGCGCACCACCGAGCGGGCGAAGCCGTGCTCGCCACAATGGCGTCCGCCGATCGAGGAGGCCATGCTTCATACGCGTTGGATGCGATGAGCGGCGGAACGGACTCAGTCGGCCCGAGCCTGGCCGCTGCATCTGCAGCTGTATTCCACGCAGCGACTGCGTGCCAACCCTGCCTAAACGATCTCCGTGAATCACTTCGTGTAGGCGTTCTGGAGGTCGGCAAAATCGGGGTGAGTCATTTACCGCGCGGCAGGGGGTGCATACGGCCGGGTAAACTACCTGGAAACAGAACGACCATACCATCGGGGACCCCATGACACTATCGGACGATTCGGATTGGCAAAACTTGTCGCCCCAAGTTCAGCGCGCCTTGTCGGCAGGATGGAACGCCGGCGCGATGCCCACTGTGGCGTCTGCCCTGTACAGCCGCTGGTGGCTGTTGGAGACGTGGCTGCGTTCTTTGGTCTATATCGAGTTGCGGAGCGCAAATGGCGCCGCGTGGGCGGACGGATTGTCGGCCAGCTCGGCGAGCCGTCAGCGCAATGACGAGAAGATTCAGTATATGCAGCCCCCCGACGCTCAGGACCAGTTGGCGTACCTGGACGCAGGTCTGCTCCTGCGCCTAACACATGACGAGTGGCCGCTGTTTGGCGCCTACGTGCCGGCGCAAAAAATCTGGGCGGGCCGCATCGAGGAACTTAAGGAGATCCAGAATCGCATTGGACATTGTCGCCGACCGCACGAGGACGATTTGGATCGCTTGGAGCAGACACTGCGTGACCTGAACGGTGGTGCTTTTCGAGCAACGTCCTCGTTCAAGGATCAATCGCACCCGAATGAACATTGGTCGGATGGTCTGGTCCGAGACTGGCTGCGCGAAGCCCATTCCGAAGGGGATTTGGAGGAACATGCCCGGCGCCAGTACGAGACCACCTTCAGTCTTGCGTTTTCATCGCATCCGTGGGCGCAGCCCTTGGTGGCCAACGAAGACCAACTCGGTTGTGGTGCCGGTTATATCTGGCACGCACGTTGGTATTTTTGCGGCGGGAGGACCTTCAACCTGGCGCAGTTCTGGGAAGACATCGAGATTGATCGAGATCTCATCATGGTGGTGTGTGCGGATACCCAGTCCAGCCTTCAGGTATCGTTCTCGGCGCTCGACGATCAGCAGCAGGTCGGCGACGTGATCGGTCGATGTTTTCATGCGGCACTCACGAATCTTGGCTACCACTGCGCGGATGATGACCACGTCGAATGGGCAGGACGCTATGCCGTGGTGGATCCTCGGGTGCACGCAGCAACACCGTGGGCCATGATCGAGCCATCGACGAAGGGATGCATTGTCTTTTCGGCGTGAGCGCTCGGGATCCGTCGCGTCTCTCAGGCGCGCCGGCCGGGCGGGTGAGGCCCATGGCCGGTATCGAACGCGGCACGTTCGGCTTCAATGGGCGACCGCGAGGAATAGAGGAAACACGGGATATCTAGTGATCCATGAACATGAACGACGATACTCAGCCATCCGGTGAAGACCCCTGGCGACTCTACGACTTCGAAAGAGACGGCCTTGATGTCTTCGACGGCCACTCCTGCGACTACTACCTGCTGTGCTATACGGACGGATCGCTCGACAATGGTATGGTGATTAAAGCCATCAGCGCTGGCCCGGAAGGGCTCATTTCGGACCGAGACGCATCGGGTGCGTTCGGTATGGTGCCAATCGACCCGAGAAACGTAGCGGCCTACGTTGAAATCAGGCGACCGGAATTGTCCGAACACATCACGGTCGCACTGGCGCGCGCGCGCAAGAAGCTGGTTTTCTGGCACCAAGGAGTTTACGTCGGTGCGATCGAAGCCAAGCGGCCGCGTGAACAACTGATTCAACTCCACGCTCATGGGTTCGCGATCGCCGACGGCAATGTGACTGTATTTGATGGTCAACTGCTCGAGATGCCGGAGGACGCATACTGGGTCGAAGAAACCCTGGCTGTCACCCCGCTGAGAATCGATGTAAGCGTCGTTTCGACCACAGAGAAGATCGTTCAAGCGGAGGAAACTGCACTCCAGAGCCGGTCCGATTCAGAGCGCCGCCAGATCAAGCGAGTCGAGAAGCGGACACGGCGTGCCAACGAACGGCGCCTACTCGAGCTGGGAACGACTTTCGATAAGACGCCCGCGATGAACGCGATCGCCGTGCACGCGGAGAAGCTAACACCGTTCGGACTTCTTGACGAGTACGACGCCTATGTGTCGCGAATCGTTGAAAAGCACTTCCCTAGTTATGTGGTCACCACGGCTTCGGACCCTGACGCGGTACTAGCAGCGTGTGCGGAGGCTCAAGGATCCTTCTTGGACAAGTGCCTTCACAAGATCAATCTGTTGTTGGCGGAAGTGCCGAGGCTTGAGCAGCGTGAAAGAATCCGTGCCGAGTTTGAATCAAGAACCGGGTTGAAGTTACTCTTCTCGGCCGAGGTGACTCAGCTAGCAGGCGGAATACCCTTCGTGGCTAGATCAATTCGGGATGAAGCACGCTCCTACCTCAGTCCGGTCGGAAATCAGCGGCTCTACGCACGCGAAGATATCGAACGGGCATTGGCGGCAGGGCGTAAGAGCCAAATGACTGATGTGAAAGCAAGTCGAGCAACGCCGTGAGAAAAAGTGGAACCCATGGGCGCCGGCCGCTGAGCAAAGCGCAACTGCTGCCGTTGCCGACCGATCAGGTCCGTCGCCTTTCCCTCAAACATCACCTCGCGCTTGTGTGCCTGGCGGACGGCCGCGGCGATGTCGATACCTTGTCGACCCTAGCGAACGTCGTTGAGCTCGCGCACCAGCTCGGCGCCGGCGACGGCGTGATTATCCGACCCGCACAGGATGCGATTGCCGCGTGTGTCGACCGGGCAGAGCAGACGGCAAAGATCGGGATCACGGAGGTCGAGCGGGCCGCGATCGCGGCTGTGCTCGTGTATCACGATGCCCAGCTGGCGCGCGTGCCTCTTTATCGGTATGCCGAAGCGCTTGAGCAGGCCGCCGGACAGGCGCGGCGGGCCGCAGGCGTCAACCATCGCTGACGGCGTGCGCCTGCTCGTGCGCGCGGCGGAGCGATTTCCGGGATGGCTCGTTTCGGTTCGCGAGCATGCCGTTGTGATAACAGGCGAGATGCACCCAAGAACGCCACATGACGCCGCCCCAAGCAGGAGCACTTGGTGCGAAACTTGTTGAGCGTGCTGTTGGTGATTGTGACGCTCGTGTTGGTCCGAGCTTTAGTTCGGGTCGAAAACGCGCGGTACGCTCTGCGGCTCGGAATGTGGCCCAACATGCGAGAGATGACTGCGGCGATCGGGGACAACAGTGTGAACCGCACCGGGAATCGTGGAGGCTGGTTGGTTTAAGTTAATGCATGCACGTCAGCAGCATTTCTGAGTGCCCCATAGTAGTTTGCCTCAGCCTCAGCAGGCGGGATATAGCCGAGCGGTTCCATGAGTCGACAATGGTTGTACCAGGCGACCTGACCCTGTCTCGATTCCACGTACAGCAAGAAGTTTGATAACTTTTTGACTGTATGGAGAACAGAATGGCAGAGAACGTGGTGCCGAGAAGGCAATACACGCAGGAATTCAAGGTGGAGGCGGTGCG
>NZ_JAAGPE010000480.1:0-4364 GCF_017104605.1 Burkholderia sp. Ac-20384
TCGCCCGTGACGGGCTGCGCGGCGGCGGCCGTCGCCGTCGATGCTGCGCCTGCCGCACCGCTGCCGATGGCGGCACGCATCTCGTCGGCAATGATGTCGGCCTCGGGCCCGATGATCACCTGCACGCTGTTGCCGCCGCGCTTGAGCACGCCACGCGCGCCGATCGACTTCAGTTCCGGCTCCGAGACCTTCTCCGGATCGACGACGGTCAGGCGCAGGCGCGTCGTGCACGCGTCGACGACCGACAGGTTACCTGCCCCGCCGAGCGCGGCGATATAGCGCTGCGCGCGCGGTGCTGCGGCAACCGCAGCGGCGCCGGCAGCCGGCGCGACGAAGCCGCCCGATGCGTACGATTCAGCAGCCGCATCGGCCGATGCCGGCTCACGGCCCGGCGTGGCCATGTTGAACTTGCGGATGAAGAAGCGGAACAGCCCGTAGTACGCGGCGCCGTACGCGATGCCGAGCGGGATCGCGATCCAGCCCTTCGTCGACAGCCCGTAGTTCAGCACGTAGTCGATTGCACCGGCCGAGAACGTGAAGCCGAGCTTCACGCCGAGGATCTGGCAGATCGCGAGCGACAGCCCCGTCAGCACCGCGTGGATCACGTACAGCACCGGTGCGAGGAACATGAAGCTGAATTCGATCGGTTCGGTCACGCCGGTCAGGAACGACGTCAGCGCCATCGACAGCAGCAAGCCGCCGACCATCGCGCGGCGTTCCTTCGGCGCTTCGTGCAGCATCGCGAGACACGCGGCCGGCAGGCCGAACATCATGATCGGGAAGAAGCCGGCCATGAAGGTGCCCGCGGTCGGGTCGCCGGCGAAGAAGCGGTGCAGGTCGCCGTGCACGATCTCGCCGCCGGCGGGCGGCGTGAAGTTGCCGAACACGAACCATGCGAGCGAGTTGAGGATGTGGTGCAGGCCCGTGACGAGCAGCAGGCGGTTCAGGAAGCCGAACACGAACGCACCGATCGCGCCCGCCGTCGTCAGCCACTGGCCGGCCGCGTCGATCAGATGCTGGACCGGCTGCCAGACGTACCCGAACGCGATGCCGAGTATCACGCAGACCAGGCCCGTGATGATCGGCACGAACCGTTTGCCGCCGAAGAACGCGAGGTAGTCCGGCAGCTTGATGTCTTTATAGCGGTTGTACAGCAGGCCCGCGACCACACCCGCGATGATCCCGGACAGCACGCCCATGTTCAGCTTGGGATCGATGTCCTTCATGATCGCGGTTTCGATCAGGTAACCGATCGCGCCCGCGAGCGCCGCCACGCCGTTGTTGTCCTTCGCGAAGCCAACCGCTACGCCGATCGCGAACAGCAGCGGCAGGTTGTCGAAAATCGCGCCGCCTGCGTCGGCGATCATCTTGATGTTGAACACGTCCGGCTGGCCGAGTCGCAGCAGGATGCCGGCAACCGGCAGTACCGCGATCGGTAGCATCAGTGCCCGGCCCAGGCCCTGTATTTTCAGAAACGGATTCCCGTTCATTCAGTCCTCCAATCCTTGTCTCGTCATTAATCGTCGTTGACCTAATTGCTTTCGTCTTGAAACCGGTCGCGAACCTGCCGTCGACGCTCAGTCGAGCGGCCAGACCTCGCGGCTTGCTGCCCTTACCGCCTGTGCCGAATCGAGCGCGAGCAGATCCTGCGCGCGCTGACGGCACAACTGGTAATCGAGACGGCGCACACGCGCCTTGATGCCCGGCACCGATACGGGGTCGACCGACAGCTCGGTCACGCCGAGGCCCACCAGCACCGGCACCGCGAGCGGATCGCCGCCGAGCGCGCCGCACACGCCCACCCACTTGCCGTGCTTCGCGGCGCCGCGCACCGCGATGTCGATCAGGCGCAGCACGGCCGGATGCAGGCCGTCGGATTGCGCGGCCAGGTCGGCCTGGCAGCGGTCCATCGCGAGCGTGTACTGCGTCAGGTCGTTGGTGCCGATCGACAGGAAGTCCGCGTGCTGCGCGAGCTGGTCGGCCAGCAGCGCGGCCGACGGCACCTCGATCATCACGCCGACTTCGATCGGCTCGGTGCGGCCCAGTACGCGCGCGAATTCGTCGATGCGCTTGCGCAGCCGCACGAGCTCACCTGCGTCGGTGACCATCGGCAGCAGGATGCGCACCGCGCCGAACGGCTTCACCGCGAGCAGGCCCTGCAATTGATCGTCGAGCAGATCGGGGCGCACCTGCGCGAGACGGATGCCGCGCAGGCCGAGCGCCGGGTTCGGTTCGGGCGGCAGCGTCAGGTAGTCGACTTCCTTGTCGGCGCCGACGTCGAGCGTGCGGATGATCGCCGTGCGGCCCTGCAATGCGTCGACGATCGACTGGTAGCTCTGCTGGTGTTCGACGACCGTCGGCGCGGCCTGGCGATGGATGAACATCAGCTCGGTGCGCAGCAGGCCGACTGCATCGGCGCCGTTGTCGACCGCGGTGTTCGCATCGTCGAGCGTCGCGATGTTCGCGGCGACCTCGATCGCGCGGCCATCGACCGTCGCGGCGGCTTCACCCGCCAGTTGCCGGTTCGCCTCGCGCACGCCGTCCAGGCGCTGGCGCTCGTGCCGCGCGCGCTCGACGTCAAGTGCGGTCGGCGCGTGTTCGAGCCGACCCGCGCTCGCATCGACGACGACCTGCGTGCCGTCCGGAATCGCGTACAGCGCATCGCCGACCGCAACCAGCGCGGGAATGCCGAGCTGCCGCGCGATGATCGCCGCGTGCGACGTCGCGCCGCCGCGCGCCATCACGAGCGCGGTCACGCGCTGGCGATCGAGCGACGACAGGTCGGACGGCGTGAATTCCTCGGCCGCGAGCACCGCTTCGTCGGGCAGCGCACGCGCGGCACCGTTCGTGTGGCCGAGCGCGCGCAGCACGCGCTTCTCGATGTCGCGCAGGTCGGCCGCACGTTCGGCGAGCAGCGCGTCGTCAAGCTTCGACAGCGTGTCGATCTGCGTGCGGATCGTCGCGCGCCACGCGAAGCCCGCGCTCTTGCCGAGGCTGATCAGGTCGCGCGCCGCGTCGATCAGCGTCGGGTCTTCCAGCAGCACGCGGTGCACCGCGAAAATGCCCGCTTCGCCGACCGCGCCGCGCGCCGATGCGTTGCGCACCGTTTCGTCGAGTTCGCCGTCGACGGCCTTCAGCGCCTGGTCGAGCTGGCGGCTTTCCGCAGCCGGTGTGCCGGAGGCCTGCTCGGGCGGCACGATTTCCGCATCGTCGAGACGCACCAGCGTACCGACCGCGATGCCGGGCGCCGCGCACACGCCCGCGAGCGTGTTCGGGTCGATGGGCGCGCCGACGTTGCGTGCGACCATCTGCGGCGCGGGCGACTTCAGCCGCGCCGGCTTTTCTTCGACTTCACCGTGCGCTTCGCGCAGCAGCTCGTGCTCGACCGCATCGACGGCCTGCTGCGCGTGCGCGCCACGGCCGACCAGTTCGACCGTCGCGCCTTCGCCGGCGCCGAGGCCGAGCAGGCCGACGACGCTCGCGATCGACGCCTTGCGGCCGTCGAACAGCACGTCGACGGTCGCGTCGAACCCGCGCACGGCTTCACGTGCCCGCGCGGCCGGCCGCGCATGCAGGCCGCCCGGTTGTGCCAGCACGATTTCACGGCGCACTTCGTTCTGCGCCGCCGCGCCGGCTTGTGCCGCCTGCACGGCCGCTTCGCCCTTGCCGCGCAACACGAGCAGCGGCGTCTCGCCGGCCGTCGCGAAGCCGCTCGCGCGATCGACGACCTCGAACGCATCCGAGTTTGCAATCGCGATCACCGACACGAGCGAATGCGCGCTGCGCGCCACCGCGTCCTGGTCGAACTCGATCAGCAGCGTGCCGGCCTCGACGCGTGCACCAGCCTCGACGTGCGCGATGAAGCCCTGCCCGTTCAGCTCGACCGTGTCGATGCCGATGTGCAGCAGCACTTCCGCGCCTTGCGGCGTCGTGATCGTCACGGCATGGCCCGTGCGCGCGAGATGCGACACGACGCCCGCGCACGGCGCGACGAGCCGGCCCGCGAGCGGGTCGATGCCGATGCCGTCGCCGAACATCCCGCCGGAGAACACCGGATCGGGCACGTCGGCCAGCGCGACGATCGGCCCCGTCAACGGGGCAAGCAGGACGATCTGATCGTGGGTGGGGCTCTTCAACTGGGACTCCTCGGCGCGTCTCATCGGCTGTCTCGGCTATCAGTGCGTTTCGGTGACTTTGTTCAGGTGGCGCGGCGTGTCGGGATTGCGGCCGCGCGCGACGGCGAGATCCGCCGCCATCACGTAGAACGAAAGAATGGCGGCGATCGGGTCGAGCGCCGAATGGGCGGACCGCGCAAGCGGCAGCGTCGCGCCGGGCGTACCGGCGGGCGCCGCGAGCAGCACGGC
>NZ_JAAGPE010000481.1:0-234 GCF_017104605.1 Burkholderia sp. Ac-20384
TAAAAAAAAAAATGAAGACCGAGTCGTCCGCGAAACGGACTCAAGACCACAAACGACCAGCTCAAGTACGCCACGCACCGTACACCCCCACGATACCCCTACAACTTTCATCTCGCTACTCTTCCCGCATCGCCGCCCCTCAGGACGACACACAGACGTACACCACGAGCCCACTCATCTACAACTCAGTTGCCACCCGCAACTGACATATCACCTCCCAACCCTAATCCCTAA
>NZ_JAAGPE010000482.1:0-4406 GCF_017104605.1 Burkholderia sp. Ac-20384
CCCGGCGGTTCGGCGCCATTCCGAGGTGCGCGAGCGTCTCGTCGATGCCGTCGTACTGCACGCCGATCCGGTAGATCGCCTTCGCCTCCTTGCCGGTGGCGATGTCGCGGCCGAGTTCGCGCGCGATCCGTGCGCACTGCTCGACCTGCTGCACCGACGTCATCCGGTTGCCCTTCTGGTCGATGATCGTGTCCTCGATCCCGCAGCGCGGATGCAGGCCCAGCGCCATCGCGACCGTGTTGATCGGCAGCACGTTCTTCATCAGCGATTCGAGCGTGATGCACGCGCCGTCCGGGCAGCGCCGCACGAATTCCATGAAGTTGTACGGATTCGGGCCGTCGAAGCCGCCGCCGATGCCGACCCACGTGACGTTCAGCGGGCCGCGATAGACGCCGCGGCGGATGATCCGTTCGAGCGTTTCCAGCGCGTGCATGCCGGTGAGCTGGAAATGCGGCTGGATGCCGGCCGCCTGCAGGCGGCGCAGGTGCTCGTCGACCCAGCCGGGGCCAGCCGGCACCGTCATCTCGCGGTATGCGTCCCACAGCGCGGCTTCGTTCAGCGACGTGCCCGCGATGTCCTTGCGGTTCATCAGCTCGGTGATGTTCATCTGCACGGTGTTGATCGCGACCGTCACCTGGTCGGGCTTCGGCGTCAGCTCGGCGAGCATGTGGCGCGTGTCGTCGGACAGCCATTTCGCGTCGGCGCCCTCACCTTCCGGCGCGAACGAGATCGAGCCGCCCACCTGCAGGATCATGTCGGGCACCGCCTCGCGCAGCCGGCCGAGCAGCTCGTTGAACTTCGACAGCCGCTTGCTGCCCTTGCCGTCGAGCTCGCGCACATGCATGTGCAGCACCGTCGCGCCCGCGTTGTAGCAGTCGACGGCCTTCTGCACGTGTTCGTCCATCGTCACCGGAATGTCTTCCGGAAAATCGGCCGGCATCCATTCGGGGCCGTACGGCGCGACCGTGATGACCACCTTGTCCTGGTTTTCCGGGTGCAGCGAATCGTCGAGAAATTGCATGTCGTCCTCCAGTGGAAATCGTTGTATTTCGGGCGTACGGGCGTGCGTATCCCGCCGCGCCGGGCGGGATACCCGGCGCGTTGCATGGTTTTTCAGAGACCGGTTACGGGGCTGCCGTGCTCAGAACGGCACGTCGCCGACGATGCCCGCGCGCTCCATCTTGCGCACGCACGGCGGGTAGTCCATCACCGCGTAGTGCTGGGTGCTGCGGTTGTCCCAGATCGCGACGCTGTTCTTCTTCCAGCGCCAGCGCACCTGGTACTCGGGGATATAAGCCTGGCTGATCAGGTACTGCAGCAACTGGCCGGCGCCGGGATTCGCGTCCTGCCCGACCCGCACGCGCGCCGGCGTGTGGAAGTTCGTGAAATGCGTCGCGAACGCATTCACGTACAGCACCTTCTCGCCGGTTTCGGGATGGGTGCGCACGACCGGATGCTCGGCGTCCGGATACTGCGCCTTCAGCGCGAGGCGTTTGTCGATCGGCATCGCGGCGCCGAAGCTCGCCTCGATGCTGTGGCGCGCGCGCAAGTCGTCGATCTGCTGCTTCACGTGCGCCGGCAGGCGCTCGTAGGCGAGCACCATGTTCGCCCACATCGTGTCGCCGCCAACCGGCGGACCGTCGATGCAGCGCAGCACACAGCCGAACGGCGGCGCCACGCGCCAGCTCGCATCGCTGTGCCACGCATTCTCGTAGCGGTCGTTCGGCTGGTCGGGCGACTTGTAGATCCGCACGAGCCCCGGGTGTTCGGGATCGCTGCCGGCAACCGGGTGATCCTCGAGCTCGCCGAAGCGTCGCGCGAACGCGACGTGCTCGGCGCGCGTGATGTCCTGGTCGCGCAGGAACAGCACGCGATGCCGGAGCAATTGCGCGCGGATCTCGGCGAACAGGCCGTCGTCGTGCACGGCGTCGGCGAGGCTCACATCCAGCAGTTCCGCGCCGATCGCGCAGGTCAGGGGTTCGACTCGCATGCGCGTCTCCTCAGACGATGAACACCGACGAACCGGTCGTCTTGCGCGATTCGAGATCGCGGTGCGCCTGCGCGGCATCCTGCAGCGCGTAGCGCTGGTTGATCTCGATCCGGATCCGGCCTGCCGCGACGTGCGCGAACAGTTCGCCGGCCAGGTCGTTCTTCTCGGCCGGATCGGCGATGTAGTCGGCCAGCGCCGGGCGCGTCAGGTACAGCGAACCCTTCATCGCGAGGCGCTGCGGATCGAACGGCGGGATCGGGCCCGACGCGGTGCCGACGCACACCATCAGCCCGCGCCGCTTCAGCGAATCGAGCGAGCCTTCGAAGGTGTCCTTGCCGACGCTGTCGAACACGACGTCGACGCCCGCGCCGTCCGTCAGTTCGCGAACGCGCTTCGCGACGTCTTCGCGGCTGTAGTCGATCGTATGGTCGCAACCGTGGGCGCGGGCGATCCCGGCCTTGTGCTCGCTGGAGACGGTGCCGATCACGTTGAGCCCGAGCAGCTTCGCCCATTGCGACACGATCAGCCCGACGCCGCCGGCGGCCGCGTGCAGCAGGATCGTGTCGCCCGGCGCGAACGCATGGATGCGGCGCAGCAGGTAGGCGGACGTCAGGCCGCGCATCGTCATCGCCGCGGCCGTTTCGCACGAAATGCCGGCCGGCAGCCGCACGAGCGGCGCGGCGGGGATCAGCCGTTCGGTGCTGTACGCGCCGAGCGTATTCAGGAAGCCCGTGTAGGTCACGCGGTCGCCGACGGCGACGTTCGTCACGCCGGGGCCGACCGCTTCGACCACGCCGGCCGCCTCGACGCCGAGGCCGGCAGGCAGCGGCACCGGGTACAGGCCGCTGCGGAAGTACGTGTCGGCGAAATTCAGCCCGACCGCGTCGTGCCGCAGGCGCACCTGGCCGGGGCCCGGGTCGCCGACGTCGACTTCCTCCCAGCGCAGGACCTCGGGACCGCCGGTTTCGTGGAATCGCACTGCATGTGCCATGGTGTTCTCCGTAGGGTGTCAGTCGGATGCGCGTCGCGCATCGTCGGGTTCGTTCGGTTCGTTCGCGCGTGGCGGCGTCGCGGTTGCGCCGTCCGCCAGCGATTCATCCAGTCCGGCCCAGTCCGCGTCGCCGAGATAGCGCCGCGCGGCCGGGAAAATCACGCCTTCCATTCGCCCCATCTGCTCGAATGCGCCGTGCGCATAGCGGGCGAGCGCCGTGTCGAACGCGGCCGACGGCAGTCCGTCCGCGGCGAACCGCATGAGCGCATCGAGCGCTTGCGCATCGCGCTGCCGCTGGCGGTCGAGTTCGTCCAGTTCGGCGGAGACGCACTCCGCGCGGACGCGCAATGCCGCGAAGAGGCGTGCTTCGGCGGCTGTGCCTACCCGGGCGCGCTGCAGTGCGGCAAGCGATGTCAATGCATCCTGCGTGTCGGCTGCTTGCTGCTGTGGCTCGCTCGAGGCGGTGCCGGTCGCCATCAACGCATGCAGCCACGCTTCAACGGCACGGTGCGCATCAAAACAACGCGCCATCACACGCGCCTCGGCAGGCGATCGCCGCGACGTGCACACGAGCACCGGCACGCCGCTCGTCGCAAGCAGATGCTGGCGTTGCGCGCAGGCTGCCGGGTCGGCATCGTGCGGCAGCGCCGCGACGCCGATCAGGTCGCAGCCGAGTTCGGCCGCAAGCGTGCCGGGCGCCGTATCGTCAGCCGCCGGGTAGCCGGCCCCCGGATGGCCGGCCCCCGCGATCGCATGGGACAGCCCCTGCGCCCGCGCGGCGGCTTCCACTTTCGCACCGTGCTCCGGCAGCCGCGCTCCGGATAAACGCGAGTCCGGCGCGGCGCCGGGCAGCAGGAACGTGACCCGGGCGCCGACCGCGCGCGCCAGTTCGAGCGCATGGCCGATCGCGTCGATGCCGCCGGGCGTCCCGTCGACCGTCACGAGCAGATGGCGGTACATCGTGCCGCTCCGCTTATCCGGCGAGCGGCGCGCTGCACCGCGCGCCGGTCGATACGATGTTCATGGGTGGGCTCCTCGTGGTGTTCGTCATGCATCGGAACCCATGCTATCGACGCGGTGCCGGTGCGGCCCCACTCGTCGCGGGGGGGATTGACGCGCGAACGCGGTTCGACCGATCCTTCCCCCCACACCCACCCCGGACGCTGGCCCGCACGGCACCGCCGGATTCCGACTGCAGCCCCGATGGCCCACCCACCCGATCGCGCCGACGCGCCTCCCACCGAACTGGTCCTGAAGACGACCGCGCCGCGCGTGCCGGCGCAGTTGCTGGCCCGCGCGCGGCTGAGCCTCGCCGCGCCCGCTTTCGACGGCCGGCCGGTCACGCTCGTGCAGGCGCCGGCCGGTTACGGCAAGACGTCGCTGCTCGCGCAATGGCGCCGCGAAACCCTCGCGCTCGGCCGTGCG
>NZ_JAAGPE010000483.1:0-4776 GCF_017104605.1 Burkholderia sp. Ac-20384
GTGAGCGAGAAGGCGGCCAAAGGACGTTCATCAAATGTTGCGTCGGTGACGTGCAATTTGATCTTCGCAATTTGATTCGTCCAATCGCTTTCTGTGATCTGGGTTCGCATGATCATGTTATTGGTCCTCTGGGCAATCACTCTCCATGCACTTGTTATGCCAACTTCTATCGGATCAAGGCCTCCAAGCCCCATTACCACGTCACATCCTGAAGAAAAACACACAACGACTACAAGCGTACTGCCTAGCGGTGCAGCGAAAAACTTCCCTACGGGTGGAGCGCTCAGTGGTCTAAGTGGGCGTAAGAAATTTACTGGAGATGTTCATTGGGCAATCCCAGACAGATTGAAATATAAAGCTGATAGCGTTGATCATTCAATTATCGAGAAATGCGACAAGGATTTTGGAGAGTACGCAAGAGTGGTGGTGGATCATGCGCTATCCAATACTGCTCCCAGCGAGAGCATAACGATGCTGGATAAGAAATACATCGAATTAATTGCTGCAATGGAAAATGCGCAGCGACCGGGTCTTAATTTGCTTTACCTTCCTGAGGCGCCGAGAAATCTTCAATTCATGATTGAGCGGATTGAAAACGGCAGGATGGTGGGGGATTTCAGATTTATTTTCCACCCGGTGGAAAATTCTATTCATTGCGCGATGGCGGATGTAAAGGTGAGAGGCAACGAAACTTCAATAGTCATTGTTGATTCGGCCTTCGAGCATAACGACCCCCGCTTGAATTCTGCTGCCAATCTATTAAGAGCGGAAGGGCGGAAGATTTCGATTGTTGCGCCGGAGATTCAAAAATCTCAGCAAGATTGCATCATGTACGCACTCAATTTTGCAATTAAATCCTACAAAACGGGATTCATCGGCGAAATTCATGGCGAAAACAACGCCCAGGTCATTTCGCGCGATCAGCTGAAGAGGCTACCCGCAGGCCTTCTCAAGCACTCGCAGACACGTGCTGTTCTGAAACAGGAACATGGACTCGCGGAAGCGTTTGTAAAAAAAGACAGTAGTGAGAAATTAAATGACCGGCATGCCAACTATCGCGTGAGGCGTGTAAATCGTGACAGTAAAGAATTTGAAACGAGCGCTTCAATCGAAGGGTTCAGATTGCGCGAAATCCGAAGGGTCGGGGAGGCATTGTCGAAAGGTGGCGCGGCTTTCGATCGATCCCTTCTCGAGAGGCTGGGGTCCATGAGCCGATCTCTTAACGAGCTTGAATACGTAATAGACAATGGTGAGCGAGATGAGAGGATCAAAGCATTTCGAGAATTGAAGGCGCGAACCAGATAGTAATCAGTTTCCCATGAAAGACCGCGAGCCCACTTCCTGCGTTGCACGCAGGGTTCGCCAAAACGATCGTTTTTTCGTACGCGCAGGTTCGAGTGACCTACAAGTGAGCGGGCCCCGTGCTTCGGCACACATCGCGTCCGGAAAATCCGTTGCACAAAACTGCGTTCGATTTATTCGGCGGCGTTGACTATAGTGTACGAGACTTCCGATGGTATGAGGACATGGACATCGGCTACGCGCGCGTGAGTACGCACGAGCAGAACCTCGCGCTGCAGGTCGACGCGCTCAAGGCCGCGGGTTGCGGCAAGGTGCTGACGGAAATCGCCAGCGGCGCGTCAACGGAGCGGCCCGTGCTTGCGCATCTGCTGGATGACGCGCGTGCTGGTGACGTGATCGTCATCTGGAAACTGGATCGTTTGGGCCGGTCGCTGCGTCACCTGATCGATGTCGTGGGTCTCCTGCTCGCACGCGATGTCGGTTTGCGCAGCCTGAACGATCCGGTCGACACGACCACGGCGCAGGGACGGTTTGTGTTCAATCTGTTTGCTTCACTGGCGGAATTCGAACGAGATGTGATCCGCGAGCGCACGCAGGCTGGTCTGTCTGCGGCGCGCGCTCGTGGCCGCAAGGGAGGACGTCCCAAAGGTCTGCCAGCGAAGGCGGAGCCGACGGCGTATGCGGCCGAAACGCTGTATCGCGAAGGCAGGCTGAGCGCCGAGCAGATCGCGCAACGCCTGCATATTTCCAAAAGCACGCTGTACGCCTATCTACGCCACCGCGGCGTGCCGGTGGGCGTTCGTGCTGCCGATAAAGCTTGACGCCGTGCCGCGCAAGACGATCCCTGCGGAGGCGTTGATCGATCTGGCGCGGCGGTTGAGCGCGTTGCCGGCCCGCAGCCATGAACGCCGGCTCGCCGTCGAAGAAGCCGCGCGCGGTTATGGGGTGTCCGAGCCGACCATCTATCGCGCGCTGGCCGAGCGAAGCCGCCCTAAAGGACTGCGCCGCGCCGATCGCGGAACACCGCGCGTTCTGCCGGCTGATCAGATGGAGCGCTATTGCGAACTGGTTGCGGCGATCAAGATGCGCACCTCTAACCGCAAAGGCCGGCACCTGTCGACAGCCGAAACGATACGGCTGCTCGAGAACTTCGGCATCGAAACGCCTGACGGCCTGGTTCGGGTAACACCCGGCGCGCTGTGCAAGACCACCGTGAATCGCTATCTGCGACAGTGGGGATATGACCGTGCGACGCTGGGACGGGTGCCGCCGGCGGTGCGCTTCGAAGCCGAGCGCAGCAACGACTGCTGGCAGTTCGACCTGAGTCCATCGGATCTCAAGTCTGTAGAAATGCCGTCGTGGGTACGTGCCGACCAGAAAGTGCCGACGCTCATGCTCTTCAGTGTTGTCGACGATTGTAGCGGCGTCGCGTATCAGGAATATCGCTGCGTCTACGGCGAGGATGTGGTTGCCGCGTTGCGCTTCCTGTTCAACGCGATGTCGGACCGGGAGGCTTCGGAGGTACCGTTACGCGGCATGCCGCGCATGCTGTACATGGACAACGGACCGGTGGTCCGCAGCCAGGTGTTCCAGCGCGTGATGCGCTATCTGGGCGTTGAGGTCCGCACGCATCTGCCCGCCGGGCACGATGAACGACGGCGATACCGCGCCCGTGCGACCGGCAAGGTCGAGCGGCCATTCCGGACGGTCAAGGAACTGCACGAGACGTTGTATCACTTCCAGAAGCCGCGGGACGAAAACGAGGCCAATGTGTGGTTGCAGAATTTCCTCATTCGCTACAACGCGATGGATCATCGATCCGGCGATCACTCACGTGCCGAGCACTGGCTGCAGCATCTACCGGCCGACGGCATCCGTGCTATCTGCAGTTGGGAGCGTTTCTGCACGTTCGCACGCGAGCCCGAGCAACGCAAGGTGTCGGTCGATGCGCGGGTGTCGGTCGACGGCATTGGATACGAGGTTGACCCTGAACTTGCCGGAGAAGACGTCGTGCTGTGGTGGGGGCTGTTCGACCAGGAACTGTTCGTCGAGCATGGCGAGCGGCGCTTCGGCCCTTACCTGCCGGTGGGCGGTCCGATTCCGCTGAACCGCTACCGGGCGTTCCGGAAAACAGCGGTGCAGGCGCGCGGTGAGCGCATCGAGGCCCTGGCAGCGAAGCTCGGCTTACCACGTGCGGCGCTGGAAAGCCGGCCGGACGTCGCTGCGTTGGTGGAGCCGGACACGATGAAGGTACAAGCCTTCGTCGACCCTGACCCGTTCCGGCAACTAGCCTGGGTCTCTGCCCTGGAAGCCAAACGCGCGATTGCCCAGTATCTCGGGCGGCCACTCGCGACATTGCCGACGGACCAGTTGCAGGCGATTAACGCGATCGTAGGCACAACGTTGAACAAACAGGATGTGCTCACACAGGTTCGCGCCTGCGTGACGCAGCCTCCGGAGGAGGAACCGCCCGATGCTGAGTGACATTCGCACCTACTATGGCCTGACGCGGGAAATCAGCCTGACCGGGCAGTCAACGTATTTCGAGACGTCCCAGTCGCAGCACGTCGTCAAGGAACTCAAGCTCGCAATCAAGGAAGGTAAGTTGATCGTTCTGGCGGGCATCGTCGGCACGGGGAAAACGACGATGCTGCGGAAAATCCAGGACGCCCTCGAAGAGGACAAGGAAAAGGAAATCCTCGTCGCGAAATCCCTCTCAGTGGACGGTGGCCAGATCTCACTCGGCACGCTGATTCTCGCGCTGTTCTGCGATCTGACGACGGTCAAGGATGACCCGATGCCGAACCAGGCCGAACGTCGCGAGCGTGCGCTGCGCGCGTTGATCCGCAAGCGCAAGAAGCCAGTGGCGCTGTTCATCGACGACGCCCACCAGTTGCACCCGAAGACGCTCATTGGCCTGAAGCGTCTGATGGAAATCGTGCGCGATGGCAAGGGCACGCTGTCCGTTGTGCTCGCCGGCCATCCGAAACTGAAGAACGATCTGCTGCGCCCTTCGATGGAGGAAATCGGCGCGCGCACGACGCTGTTCGAGCTCGATGGTTTCGGTACTGACCGCAAGAAATACCTGCACTGGCTGCTGGGACAAGTCACGGCTTCCCGGACGAAAATCGATACGCTGTTGACCGATACCGCCGCGGCAATGCTGTGCGAGCGGTTGACGACACCGCTGCAGTTCGAACTCTACCTGACGCGCGCTTTCGAGGAAGCGTTTCGCATCGGCCAGAAGCCCGTCGATGCGGACACGATCGCTGCCATTCTCGCTCCCGATCTCGATGGTCTCGAAGCTCGTCTGACACGCAACGGCTACAACGCCAAAGTCCTGACCGAGCTGCTCGGCGCCAAGCCGCGCGAGGTTCGCGCCTTTCTGGGTGGTCAGCTTGCGCCCGAGCGTGCGCAGGAACTGCACGACAACCTCCTGGCGGCCGGCGTGCCTTTGTAGGCACTCTCACACAA
>NZ_JAAGPE010000484.1:0-4762 GCF_017104605.1 Burkholderia sp. Ac-20384
CGACGCCTGAAGATTCGCTACGAACGCTATGCTCATATCCACGAGGCCTTCCTATCTTTGGCTTGCGCCTTGATTTGCTGGACGCGTCTAAAACCTCTGGTTAACTAATTTCGCAACAGCTTCTTAGTTGTTCGTCGGCCAACCCGACAGGTTTAACGCTCCTGATACTTCAGATCACTACAGGCACCGCAACCGCCCGCACGGTCAACACCGCACCACGCGCACAACTCGGCAACCACCTCGACCGGCACATTGGCGAAATCCGTCCGACGAATCTCGGACGCCATCGACCGAACCGGCACACTCACCCGGCCATCGAACAAATCAGGCGTCACAACGTCTCGCGGGCACTTCGCCATAACGGCTCCTATCTCTACGCCAACAGCCCGCCGGCGCGGGTTTACCTTTCCGCCGAAGCTGCTAGACTCCGGAAATACTCACATACCGTGAATTCTCACACATCGCGAGTATTCTCACGGTGCGAGAGAAAGTCAAGGAGAAATCATGCGAAGCGTCAAATACCTAGACCAATTGATGGAAAAGCGGAACCTCAAGAACGACCTCGCCCTAGCGAAATCGATGGGATGGCCGTCGAGCCGTATGAGTCAGTACAGAACCGGAAAGCGAGTGATGGAAAACGAGACGTGCCTGATGGTGGCCCTGGCCTTAGAGATGGACAACCCGCTGCCAATCATCATGGCTGCAGACGCGGACCGCGCCGAGAGACTCGGACAACGTTCGCTGTGGGAGGTTTTTTCGCCGAGGATGGCGGGAATTAGCGCGACGCTAGCCCTCGGCTTTGTCACAAATTTTGTGAACCCCTCGCCCGCGCAAGCCGCGTACAGCACCGCCGAAAGCGGCCCAATTCTGATGAATAAGTGCATTTAAGTGTCGGGGCGGCTTGCCATTAAGTGTCGTGGCTTAATCAGAACCTGTCTCTACCTACACCCCATATCGACCCGCGGCAAGCCGCGGCGTCCCGCGGGCTTTGCCCGCTTGCTAGGCTAACCCCATCGCTCTGCATCCGTTGTCCACCGGCAGGCCGTATGCGCTACGTCGGCCGCCGGCCGACGCATCGCTAACGGCGCGTAAATCACCAGCGCCCGGCAAGCCGGCCGCTGGCTCAACGCGCGCGAGTGCGCGCCCATCTGCCCGCAGTCGCAATCGATCATCGACGGCCCGTAAGCTTGCAAGGAGGAGGTGTTCAAAAAATGCAGCTAACTGTTGGGTGCCTTCTACCCTTCGACAAAGCGCCCTGCCCTCTCAAGCCGCCGAATTATGCAATGTCATCTGGAAGATCGGGACGTAACTCGGCCTCGATCTGATCGATTGTTGGGAGATCAGTCTCGAGTGCTGGCGGGACCTCGCGCATGAGTTGGTATTCGGCCACGCCCATCGGTTTGACCATGCCGCGTAGCGCATATTCTGCGACAAGCCGATTTTTCTCCTTGCAGAGAAGTAGGCCGATGGATGGCTGGTCTCCCGGTGCCTTAACCTGCGCGTCGAGCGCGGAAAGATAGAAGTTCAGTTGCCCTGCGTATTCGGGCTTAAACGGCGTCGTTTTCAGCTCGACGACGACATAGCAGCGAAGCTTTAGATGGTAGAAGAGCAGATCGATGAAAAACTCATCGCCGCCGACCTCAAGCCTGTACTGACGTCCAACGAATGCGAACCCGGCGCCCAGTTCAAGAAGGAAACTTGTGATGTGCTGAGTGAGCGCACGTTCGATGTCGCGCTCCTGGGCATTCTCGGTCAGACCAAGGAAGTCAAAGATATAAGGGTCCTTGAGCGCATCGCGGGCGAGATCCGACTGCGGAGGCGGCAGCCGGTCGGTGAAATTCGTCACGGCGCTGCCGACGCGCGCATGGGCGGCCGTCTCGATCTGCATGGTCAAGACACTACGCGACCAACCGTGCTCAAGCGATTTTTCCGCGTACCAAAGCCGCTGCGGCGCGTCGTCAAGCTTGTCGAGCAGTGTCACAACGTGTGACCACGGTAATTGTGCAACAGGCTGTTGCACAAATTCCGGCTGCGGAAAGGCTTCTGCGAGGGCACGCATGTACTTGAGGTTGCGCGGAGAAAACCCGCGCATGTCAGGAAATGCTGTCTTGAGATCACGTGCCAGACGATCGACGACACCGGCACCCCAGCCTTGTTTCTGCTGTCGGTCGAGGATGTCGCGACCAATCTGCCAGTACAGCGAGACAAGCTCCCGATTCGCACTGGCCACAGCGCGCTGCCGCGCGCGCTCGACGCGCTGCTTAAGCTCCGTGAACCAGTGACGATAATCTTCGGCCCAGGCGGGCGTGCCCAGATCTTTGGTCATGTATTTCGTTGGCAGGTATCGGCTGTCGCTCTAGAAGAGAAATTATCTCGGTGGAGTCGGCAACCGACAAGCTCGACTGGTATGAGGCATCAATTTTAACACGACCCCAATTTGTCGATAATGTTAATTATGTCAAATGTCATATTCGTGCTTCGCCGATCGCTCGGAGCAATCAAGGCAACCATTTTTGCGGCAACGCTTCGACCTGAAGCATGCTAATAGGTCGAGAATTTCCCGCTTCGTTACGCCTGCCTCGAGCAGGCGTTTTTTTGTACAGCAACCATACGATAGATACGTCGGCGACGCGCGTCATGAACCCCTCGACGCGTATTCCGAATGTGCCAGTACAAGTTGCGTATCTCGCCCGTGACAGCCGCTAACTCACTATCCGACAACGACTCCCGCCCCCAAAGCTCCAACTGGACCATTCTCATCCGGTCACGGTCTGACCAGTGCTAACCGACGCCAACGCATCAAAATCACGTCGCAATTCAAACGCATCCGTATTGACACTGCGATAGCGCACAACCCGCAAACCGACCGCCGCCGAGATCTCGTCTTTCACCCCATCACGGCGACGCGCTCCGGCAGACACATGCGAACCGTCATCCAACTCAATCGCGTACAGCACTTCACCGCCACTCCGGCAAACAACATAGTCGTAAATCTTACGGTCAAACGCGTTCCTAGACGACCTACCGCCACCCTGGACATCGACCAACGCCGCCATCGCAACTTGCGAATGGATCTCCGCGTCAGGCAACACAGAACGCAACAAAACAAAAAACTGGTACTCCCGAGCAGTCATAAAACGCCGCCGCACATAACGAGGTTTTTCCGAGCGCTTTCCTTGAGCCCTCTTACCAAAACCGCCAACGACAACAGCGCAAACAGCCAGCCCGGCCAGCAACAACGGCACCCAAATGTTCATAAAACCCTCTGCCAAAAAAACCGAGTTTCACGACCCCAGCGAATCTCCGCAACAAATTGTTACATTCTGTGACATTGCTTGCATAATGTTTTCATTCCCTTTCGTTTTCTCGAAACAACGCTAAGCCGTATTGCCCGTCGCCATCCAGAACACTCCGATGCCGCGGTTCCAAAACAACTGAGCCCCGCCGAAATCCGCGCCATTGGCATCGACGCACGCGTACGCCGCCGCAACAGCCTCGCCGCGCGATCCGTCAGCCCCAAGGTGCGCGTACGTCGTAACCTCGGGCAGCACAATGCCCTTGCTGGTCCAATACCGTTTCTTGTTGAACCCGGTGTCATGCGCGCCCTTACCCACGTACTTGGCGATGTACGTCGCGATCCGATGACGCATCGCCCGACCCTTGCCACCCACCTTGCGGAACAGGCACGACGCCCGGCCGATACTGTCGTTCACCGTGCCGTCCGTCCCGTCCTTAGCAATCACCGACAGCCAGATCGAGCGCAGCAGCTTCCAGTTTTGACGCCCATGGACAGCCACGAATATGCCATGCCCCGCGCTCCTGCCGCTCCAGCACCGCCACATAATGGAAATCCTGCAGCTTGTTCAACCGGCGCCGGAACGCATCCCACCACCGCGCCCAAACCTCGATGCGCGTCTCATTCAACCTGGTAGAAAGCGTCAGCATCCGGTCGGCACGGATTTGCTTACAGCGCTTGCGAATCATCCGTTTTGACCGCTCAATCGACGTACGAAGCGACTTGTCGGCCTTTGTCGTAACGTCCCCCTCGCCCTCATTCATCTCCCGCTTACCTCGCGCAATACGCGGGCGCAGCCGAAGCTCGTTTAAGCGCCGCTGCACGGCCACACTGAACGCTACAACCTCTTGCTGACCGTCATCAAAGCGTTGCGTGCGCACCACGTACTCATCGCTGAACGGCGAATAGTCATCCGACTCAACCCCTGCCGCACCGTCACAACGCAGCCGGTTGAGCGCCTGTAGCGACCCGGCATCGTTCACAAGACTTTGAAACTGACGCGATTCGTGCTCTACAATGCCTGCATCCACGTTGGATACCTCGTATATCCGATGTTGATCACCGCCCGGGATCGCTGCGAACGATCGCCGGGTTTTTCTTTTGTATCTCGATGCGAACTGCCGTCCAATCTCGCGAAGCAACAAACCGGAACGCCAGCGAGCCCCTGCTATATTCGCCGAGCTGTGAGAGCAGCGCGGCTGGCGTACTGTCTCCCCCGGCGTCAGCCGCCAACTTTCAAGCCCCGAAATCCACTCGGATAACGGGGCTTCTTTTTTGCCCTCTCGGACGACTAGCCACATCTGTTTCCGTTAAGTGTTAGAGGTACAAGTTTAGGGGCGCGCCGCGCGCTGCTCGGTGTGCGCGATGCGCTCGATGTGTCTGCCGCCGCACCTGACCGCGGCGGAATTCGGCCGCCTCGACTCGATCATCTGCACGACCCGGCAGGTACGCCAGGGCGACGCGCTG
>NZ_JAAGPE010000485.1:0-4574 GCF_017104605.1 Burkholderia sp. Ac-20384
TCGGGTGCCGCCGCCGCGAAGTAACGCAGCGTCAGTCTCGGCGCGGCCGTCCGGCCGCGCCCGCCATCTTCCTCCCCGTCAGACCCCGATGCCCAGTAGTGCCAGCGCGCCGAGCACGACGAACAGCACGGCCGCGATGCCGTGCACGAGCTTCGTCGGCAGGCGGTGCGCGAAGCGGTCGCCCAGCAGGATCGCGGGCACGTTCGCGAGCATCATCCCGAACGTCGTGCCGGCCACGACACCGATGTAGTCCTGGAAGCGCGCGGCCAGCGCGACGGTCGCGATCTGCGTCTTGTCGCCCATTTCCGCGAGGAAGAACGCGACGAGGGTCGCACCGAACACGCCGAGCCGCGAACGGTTGGTATTGGCCTCGTCGTCGTCGAGCTTGTCCGGCACGAGGATCCACAACCCCATCGCGATGAACGAGAACGCGAGCGCCCAGCGCATGATCGACGGCGTGACGAGCACGCCGAGCCATTCGCCGAGTGCGCCGGCGAAACCGTGGTTCACGAGTGTCGCGACGAGCACGCCAAGAATGATCGGCACCGGCTTGCGATAGCGCGCGGCCAGTACGAGGGAAAGCAGTTGGGTCTTGTCGCCGATTTCAGCGAGGGCGACGGCGCCTGTGGAGATCAGGAAGGCTTGGGACACGGATGGGGTTCCACGGGCCGATGTTGTGCGTGCGAGCGACGATCCACCGCGCGCCGGGCCCTGATGCGGCGCGCTGTGAACCATCGGTCTCGCCAGGCCAACGTGGCTGCGTCCGCCATGGCCTGACGGCCAAGTCTGTTGACGGACGCCTCCGTCACGATGCGCGCCGGGGGCGCGGGACATCGAGCGGAGCGGCTACTCCCCAATGAGCGGCGAATTCTAGCACGGCGCGTCGCGCGCGGGAAAGCGGTTGGCGGGCGCTGTGCGTGGCGTCGGGGCGGGATCGGCGGACGGCAATCTCCGGCGGGACGGGCGGCCCGGCAGGCACGGTGGCGGATGCCCGCGCCTGCCGGGAAACGCGCCCGGAACGCCGTTACGCGGCCGCGCGGCGTGCCGCGCCGCGCTCGTGGACGAGTTTGCCTGCCGCATAGGTGCGGTACACCGCGCGGTCGTCGCCGAGCAGCGCGAATGCGAACAGCAGCTCCTCGAGCGAATCCGCGCGCTTCGTGCGGCGCGCGAGCAGCGGCGTGGCCTGCGGATCGAGCACGACGAAGTCGGCCTCGGTGCGCGGCGCGAGCGTACCGACCGTATCGGTAAGGTCGAGTGCCTGCGCGGCGCCGGCCGTCGCGAGCCAGAACATCCGCGTCGCGGTCAGGTGGTGGCCCGACAGCCGCGCGACCTTGTGCGCCTCGTTCATCGTCTGCAGCATCGAGAACGACGTGCCGCCGCCGACGTCGGTCGCGAGCGTGACGGGCACGTCGTATTCACCGGCCTTGTCGAAATCGAACAGCCCGCTGCCGAGGAAGAAGTTCGAGGTCGGGCAGTGTGCGACGACCGTGCGCGTCTCGGCCATCCGGCGGCGGTCCTCGTCGTCGAGGTGGATGCAGTGGCCGTACACCGCGCGCGGGCGCAGCAGACCGTAGCGGTCGTAGATGTCGAGATAGCTGCGATGGCCGGGGAACAGCTCGGCCACCCATTTCACTTCATCGACGTTCTCCGCGACGTGGCTCTGCACGAACACGTCCGGATGGCGGCGCGCGAGCTCGCTGCACGCCTCGAGCTGCGCCTCGGTCGACGTCGGCGCGAAGCGCGGCGTGAGCGCATACATCTGGCGGCCCTTGCCGTGCCAGCGGTCGATCAGCTCGGCGCTGTCGTCGTAACCCGATTGCGCGGTATCGCGCAGGAATTCGGGGCAGTTGCGGTCCATCAGCACCTTGCCCGCGATCATCCGCAGGTCGCGTGCGTCGCTCGACGCGAACAGCGCATCGGCCGACTGCTTGTGCACCGTGCAGTAGACGAGCGCGCTCGTCGTGCCGCAGGCGAGCAGTTCGTCGACGAAGAAGTCGGCGACTTCGCGCGCATGCTCGGGATCGCCGAACTGGCGCTCGGTCGGGAACGTGTACTTGTCCAGCCACGGCAGCAGGCCCGGCGCCGGCGACGCGATCATGTCCGTCTGCGGATAGTGGATGTGCGTGTCGATGAAACCGGGCACGATCAGCTTGTCGCGCAGGTCATGGACGATCGTGTCGCGCGCGAGCGTCGCGGCGAGCTGCGCGTACGGGCCGGCCGCGACGACCTTGCCGTCGTCGACGATCAGGAGGCCGTCGGTCTCGTAGTTCGCGGCCTGGCTCGATTGCGCCGGGTCGCCGTTGAAGGTCAGCAGCTGGGAACGAAAAGCGGTTTGCGTCATGACGAATGGTCCTGCATCAAGGTAAGGCGAACAGAAGAAAACGAGCGACGCCGCACGAGGGCAAGGCGGCGCCTGGCGAGCGGGTGCGGCACACTGCGTGCGGCACGACCGGATGCGATAGCGCGAGCGAACGTGGCGGCCGTAGCCGCCAGCGAGTGGTTGCCGGCGGGCCTCGCAGCCGTTGCGCTCGCGACCGGTGCGGTGGCGAGCGCAACAGCAAATCGCGACGGCAGGCACGCGCGCGCGACGACGAACGACGCCGTCGCCGTGCGCTCACGCGCGCGGTCGTCCCGGCGCAAGGCCGGGCCGGTGGTCGCGAAGCGGATGCCGTTGCCGTGTTTCATCTGTCAGCGTTCCTCGATGCCGGCCGTCACGCGGCTTGCCAGTACGCGTCGAGGCGCGCGTACAGTGCGTCGCGCTGCGCCGGTTCGATGAACGACGCCTCGAAGCCGTTGCGGATCACCGCATGGACTTCGGCATCCGTGAGTTGCAGCCCTTCGGCCGTCGCGAAGTAGTTTTCGTTGACGTAGCCGCCGAAATAAGCCGGATCGTCGGAGTTGATCGTCACCGCGACGCCGCGATCGAGCAGCGCCTTCAGCGTGTGCTTCGCCATGTCGTCGAACACGCAAAGCTTCAGGTTCGACAGCGGGCACACGGTGAGCGCCGTGCGGGTTTTCGCGAGGCGTTCGACGAGTGCCGCGTCCTCGATGCTGCGCACGCCATGGTCGATCCGGTCGACCTTCAGCACGTCGAGCGCTTCGTAGATATAGGCGGGCGGGCCTTCCTCGCCCGCGTGCGCGACGAGCTTCAGCCCGAGCGCGCGCGCCTTCTCGAACACGCGGGCGAACTTCGTCGGCGGATGGCCCAGCTCGGACGAGTCGAGGCCCACGCCGATCAGGCGATGGCGATAGCGCTCGAACAACGGCAGTGCGGATTCGAACGTCGCGAGCGCGTCCTCTTCGGACAGGTGGCGCAGGAAGCACAGAATCAGCTTGCTCGACAGCCCGCGTTGTTCGGCGTCGGCGAGTGCACGCTCGATGCCCGCGACGACCGTGTCGATCGGCACGCCACGTTCGGTGTGCGTCTGCGGATCGAAGAACAGCTCGGTGTGGACGACGTTGTCGGCGAGTGCGCGTTCGCAGTACGCGGCCGTCATGTCGTAGAAATCCTGCTCGGTCAGCAGCACGCTCGCGCCTGCGTAATAGATGTCGAGGAACGATTGCAGGTCGGTGAATGCGTACGCGGCGCGCAGCGCGTCGATCGAGTCGTACGCGAGCTTCACGCCGTTGCGCTGCGCGAGCGCAAAAATCAGTTCGGGCTCGAGCGAGCCTTCGATATGGATGTGCAGCTCCGCTTTCGGCGCGCGGGCAATCTTGTCCTTGAATGTCGGGGTCATGGCGTCGTTCTTGGTCGGTCAGTAGGTAGGGGAAGCCTGTGCGGACGCATTCGCGTTTGCCTCGACGGCCTGCAGCAATTGCGCCGCCACCGAGATCGCGATCACTTCGGGTGCCTTGTCGATGATGCCTTCGACACCGATCGGGCAGCGCATCCGCGCGACCTGGGCCGGGTCGATGCCGATGGCTGCGAGGCGATGATCGAACTGCACGCGTTTCGCGTGCGAGCCGGTCATCCCGAAGTACGCATAGTCGCCGCGCCGCAGGATGCGCTCGGCCAGCACGAAATCGAGTGCGTGGTCGTGCGTCATCACGACGAAGTAGGACTGCGGCGGTGCGGCGTCGACCGCGTCGGCCGGGGCAGCGGCCGCTTCGATCGCGAGGTTGCCGATGCCGGCGAGCGCGTCGGCCGGCGGGAACACCGCATCGGGCCCGTCGATCCAGCGCACGTGGCACGGCAGCGTCGCCAGCACCTTCACGAGCGCGGTGCCGATGTGCCCGGCGCCGAACAGCACGACGGGGAACGCATACGGCGCGATCGTTTCGGTCATCAGCGACACGCCGCCGGTTTCCCACAGCAGGCAGTCGGCACGCGCGGCTTCCGATTCGGGCTCGCTCAACAGCGGCGCGCCCGGCGAGGGGCCGAATGATACGCTACGCACGGTCGCGGCGCCGGCCGCGACACGCTTCGCGAGCGACAGGATCCAGCCGAGATCGCTCTTCATCGCCTCGAGCTGCGCCTCGAGCTCGCGCAGCTCGTTGACGAGCGGCGAGCCGAGCGCGATGCGACGCCCGAGCGCGCTGCGCAGCGAACGCACGACGTCGATATTGTTCGGCGT
>NZ_JAAGPE010000049.1:0-47691 GCF_017104605.1 Burkholderia sp. Ac-20384
TCCGGCGTGCGACGCAGGCGTCGACACGGTTGCATCAGGACTGCAGACATATCCCGACCAGTTGCGCCACATGGCATTGTCTCCGTGGTTGTCGTTTGAATGGATTGAACGGGTTGACCGGTTTGATCGACGGGCCGCGCGGCCCGCTAGAAAAAGCTCTTGCCTTCGCCGCGATAGGTGGGCGCCTCGCCGACCACGCGGCCGCCTCGGATCAGCAGCAGCGTGTTGAAGCGTTCGCACAGCTCGCCGGCCTTCGCGTGGCGGAACAGGATCGGGTCGCCGATCGCGGGTGCGACGCCGTGCGGCACGCGCAGGGGCGTCTGCACTTCGCCCGCGCCTTCGTTGTCGATCAGCGTGCAACCGGCCGGCAGCCACGGCCGCGGCAGCCGGCTCTTGCCGGCCGGGCCCGACGCGATATAGCCGCCGCCCGAGCAGGTCACGATGCCCGGCTGAGGAATCCGCACGACCGGCAGCGCGAAGCCGGCCGCCGGCTGCGCATGAAACGCCGCGTAGTGATCGAACAGCGCGGGCGCGTAGAGGCCGGAGCCGGCTGCAAGCTCGGTGACCGACGCGTCGCCGAGCGTGCTCTCGATGCTGCCGGTGCCGCCGCCGTTCACGAAGCGCAGCCGGTGGCCCGCCGCCGCGAGCGCCTGCACGGCCGCCTGGCGGCGCGTATTGATCTCGCGTGCCGAGCGGCGTTTCAGGTGACGTACCAGCGCGTTGCGCGCGCCGTTGCCCGGCTCGGTGTCGGCCACGCCGGCGATCTGTCCTTCGTAACCCATCAGCCCGTCGAGCCGCACATGCGGGCGCTCGCCGATGCGGTGCGCGAGTGCGAGCACGCCGGCCGCATCGCGCACCGGCGAGCGGTACATGCCGAAGTACAGGCCCGGATACGCGGACGACATGTCGAGATCGATCGCGAGCGGGATCGTCACGCGTTCGTCGTGGGCGACTCGATCGATCGCGTCGACCTGCGCGGCATCGTCGACCATCAGCGTGATCGAGCGTCCGCGCCGGAGTTGCGCGGCCACCGCGCGCAGGTCGTCGGGCTCGACGGTCGGATACGCGACGACGATGTCGTCGAAGCCGCCGTCCGCGAGCCATGCGGCTTCCGCGGCCGAGTAGCACAGCAGCCCCTGCATGAACGGGCCGGTGGCGAGCACCGCGCCGATCAGTTCGCGCGAGCGCACCGACTTTGTCGCGAGCCGGATCGGCACGCCGCGTGCGCGGCGCTTCAGGTCGGCGAGGTTCGCGTCGAGGCAGTCGAGATTGACGAAGGCGGCAGGCAGCCGGCGGCCCGCGAGCGCGTCGCGATAGGTCGGATAGTCGTGGACGGCGGCGGGTGCGCGATGCGGAAGGTCTGCACGGCTCATGGAACGGGCTCGGCTGGGTGGGGTGGGCGTCGCGCCGACCGTTCGGCGCGTGTCGGAAACCAGCATAGGGCTGGCCAAAATACCGACCAAGCGCTCAGCGGGTCGTTCGACGGGTCTGATCCGGCCATCCGTATCGGCCACGCCGATGCGTGACCGTCGTGCGCCGCGCGGCTGGATCGCTGCTTGCTTGGTGTCGCGACGCACACGGCGCGTACAGGTCCGAACCGCCGCCGTACGGGCGTGGCGCGCGACATCGCGTGCTGGCCCATGCGACGACGAAATGCGTTTCAAACGTTGTGCTGGACGTGGCCGCTGCGAGCAGGTTTAGTGCCCGCGTTCTAGTGCCGCTTTTGACTGCATGCCGGATTCGACCTAGAACCTACTCGCGGATGCACCGGCGAAGAACGGCATGACGTGACGAGGAGGCGACGTGAAGAAGAACAGGGCACTCTGGCGGCGCACGGGCGCGATCGCGGCGATCGGCGTGGCCGTCGTTGCAATCTGGCGATATGAAGCGGCGACACCGGCACAAGCCGCGTCGACCGACACACCGGCCGCGACGGCGAGCGCGCAGCCGGGTGCAGCCGATACGTTCGGCGCCGGCGCGGCGACGCCCGGCCCCGAGGAGCGGCGGCTCGACGTCGATGCGCTGCGCCGCAGCCTTGCAGCGCGCCCCGACGCGGATGCCGAAGTGAAGCGCATCGTCGCGTTCGCACGCTTTCGCGACGAGGTTGCCGCGTATGGGGATCGCCGCAACAGCATGCCGCAAGCCGAGCGCGCCGCACTCGCGCACCGGATTCTCGACGAACTGCCCGACCATGTCGCACGCAACGAGATCGTGCCGGTGCAGGCCGAAGCGCTGAGCGCGGCGCTGCTGACCGATACCGAAGCCGACCCTGCGACACGCAGCGCGGCGATCCGGTCGATGCGCGCGCAATGGGACACCTACTCGCAGCAGACGGTCGGCCCGTCGCCGGCGCAGGACCCGCGCTATCTCTCGTACGAACAGCAGAGCCGCGACGTCGTCCGGCAGGTTCAGGCGAGCATTCCCGATCCCGACCAGCAACAAGCCGTCATCGCGCAGCGCCTGCAGGCGTTGCGGGTCCAGCTGTTCGACGGCGCTTCACCGACCGGCGTGCACTGAGCGCCGAATCCGCGACGCCGGGACGGAGCCCGGCGGCCGCGTCATGTCCATCGACAAGGAGGGGAGATGTCCACAGCACGAAGCCTGCTGCGCGCGGCCGTTGCCGCACTGCTCGGTTGCGCGGCACTGAACGGCCACGCGGCCGATACGACGATGCCGGATCCGTCGATTCCATACTATTCGTGGTACGAAGTGACGTTGCCGGAGAGTACCGGTGCATCGTGCGGGAACGGCACGCCGATGCGCTTCTACATCAATCGCGCGCAGTCGGACAACCTGCTGTACATGATGGAGCCCGGCGGCGCGTGCTGGGACTACGGCACCTGCACGCAGACGTCGACCGGCGCAGAGGCCGGCCTCGGCGGCTTCAATCCGGACGGCATCCCGCACAACTACATGAACGGCACCGCGAACGAGAGCCTGCTGTCGTCGTTCCTGTCGCCGCTGCTCACGCGGATGGATCTCGCGCACATTCTCGTCGGCGAGCCGAAGGTCGAGACGCAGCAGTGGACACAGGTTTTCGTGCCCTATTGCACCGGGGATATCCACATGGGCAGCGCGGTGCGCAACTACACCGCGCCGAGCGGCGACTGGCGGCTGCAGCACTACAGCGGGTTGAAGAACATCCAGGCCGTCGCGCAGTGGCTGACGTCGCACGGCTTCGGCAAGCCGAACCGGCTGCTCGTGTACGGGATGAGCGCGGGCGGCTACGGCACGCTCGCGAACTACGCGACGCTGCGCAACACGCTGCAGCCGCAGGCGCATAGTTCGCTGCTCGACGACGCCGGCACGGTGTTCAACACGCCGTTCGATGCGGACGCGGCCACGCATCCGTCGGTCGGCCTGTACGACCGCGTGCGCACCGAATGGGGGATGACGGGCCCCGACGGGATGATCACCGTGAACAGCCGGCTGACCAGCCATTTCGATCCGGGCAACATGGGGAGCGCGTACGCGGCGCTGTCGGCGACGTATCCGCACGACCGCTTCGGCTTCTCGAGCTACCAGCGCGACAAGATCATCGCCGCGTATCACTATCGCGCGTTCGTGCCGGCCGTGATCGCGGCGCCCGACGACGCGACGAAGGATGCGCTGTCGCTCGCGATGTTCGACCAGGAGCTGGACGGGCTGAAGCAGACGCTGAACCCGCTGCCGAACTTCGGCTACTTCATGCCGTGGGCGCGCAACGACTTCATCGACAACCACCAGGTGACGGCGGTCAGCTTTACCGGGTCGGGGATCCACGAGAACGGAATCGACGCGGATATCGGCACCTTCGTCGACAACCTGCTGAACCAGCAGGACCCGGCCGATACGCCGGTGATGAAGGCGTTCCGCACGCAGCAGTGGTCGGATTTCACGTTCTCGACGTTCCTGGCGTGGATCGACAGCATCTTCAACCTGACCGGCGAAGCGGGGCCGATCTCGGGGCACCGGGCGTGACGTGAAGCAGCGGTTCGCCCGAGCGGGTGACCGCGACTCAGTGCGGCGGCCGGGTGTCGTGGCCGCTCGCCTGCGTCGATACGTGGCCGTGCGTGACGGCGTTACGGCTTCACCACGGCAACCGCCGGCGCACCCGACTCCGTGCTCGCCGCACCGTTCGACCCGTAGGCCGCTTCGGCGCTCTTGCGTTCGGCCAGCCGCTTGGCGGCCAGGCGTTCCTGCGCGGCGACGATGTCGCCCGGATAGTTGTCGCCATCACCGGCGATCGGCTCGTAACCGACCGACTCGAGGTCGAGCAGTTCCTGGCGTACCTGCGCACGCGTGAGCGTCGAGTGCGACGATTGCGCGTACGACGCGGTCGGTGCGGCGAGGAGAGCTGTGGCGGTAGCGGCGACGGTGGCGATGGTGACGATGATGGATTTCACGGTTTCCTCAGACGGTTTCGTTGCGGCTCGGCGCGATTGGGGCTGGCTGAACCGACGAGACAAGTTTAGGAACCCGGATCGGGCGGATAAATGCCGATTCCTGTCCAGCTGTGTTCCTGAATCCGTGAAAGTGGGTGATGCGCGGTGTCCGGGATGGCCGGCTCCGGCTTGTATCGGTGGCGCGGAATGCCGATCGATGAGGGGCGCGCAGCCATACCGTCAGGCTGGCTACGCATTCGATGGTCGGCGGGCAGACGCATGCCCGCCCGGCACGGTCAGTCGTCGAAGCGCGGGAAGGCCTGCTGGCGCTTCATGTCCTTCAGCCATTCCCTGACGTTCGCGGGATCGTCGAACTCGCGCAGCGTCAGGTTCAGGTCGTGGATGCTGCGCTGAGTGCCCGCGATGTCGCGCGTGAGCATGCGCATGATGGTATCGGGCGCGACCTTCACCGACGGCGCAATCCCGTAGGTTCGCCGGAATCCGGTCTCGACGTCCTGGATCTCCTGGTCCAGCTCGCGCAGCTGATCTTCCAGGATGCCGTTGTAGCGCGCGAGCCGATCTTCGCCGAGACCGTTGATCGCGTGCCGGTCGATCTGTTCGATCTCCAGTTGCAGCTCCAGCAGTTGCAGGAGCTTGCCGTTCGCATAAGCGTGGTTGACCCGCTGCATCAGCACGGTCTTGCGTTCCTGTTCCTGCGGATCGGTCTCGCGATCCGGGTGCAGCGCACTCGCCAGCTTCCGATAGACCTCGCGGATCGAGCGGCTCGCTTCGGCCTGCTCGGCTTCGCGTTTCGCCAGCGCGGCCGATTGGCGGGGCGCTTTCTTGCGTTTGGCGCGTTGTGCCTCGCGGGCCGCGTGCTCGGCCATGTCCCGCGCGAACTGTTCGTCCAGTTCGGCCTGCACGCGCGCCATGAGTGCTTCGGGCGACAGCGCGTCGAGATCGTCTTCCGTTGTCGCGCCAGGCGTCGATGCCGACTCCGGTTCCAGCGCCGGCTCCGGCTCGGCTGCCGCGTTGCTGCCGTGATCGGCCGCGCTGTGCCGGGCGTGGATGGCCTTCAACTGCGCATCGTCGCTGAAGTCGAGCAAGTCGCGCGCCATGTTGGCGATCACCCCGGACAGGGTGCGCTGCTCGGCCTTGCTCAAGCCTTTCTGCAGGTACGCGTCGTCGAGCTGATTGAGCAACCGGATCCGCAGCGCGGTCGACGTCTGTTCGAGCGGCAACAGCTCGTCGACGAATTTCTTCTGGAAGGCCGGCATCGCGGCTTCCCACGCGCCGAGACGCTCGCGCCGCTTCTCGATCTGCTGGACGAGCGTATTGAATGCTTTCTGGGCTTTCGACAGGCTGGCTGTCTCGTGGCCGGGCGCGATGGCGACCGCTGTTCCGCGACGTGCGGTCATGATGACTCTCCTTCGGCTGCGGCAGGACGCGCCGCAGCGCGGTATTTTAACCGGCCCGGCGTTTCTCCCGTGCCCGACATGGCGCCGCCGTTACTGAAACAACTGCCCCTGTCCGGAGATCACGCGTTCGAAATCGTCGCGCAGGAACGGCAGGATCGCGTCGGCGACGGGCTGCAGCTGGCGGCTCAGGTAGAACGCGTAGTCGATCGGCGAGCGCATGGTTTCGAGCGGCTCGGGGCCGGCCGTCGTCATCACGTAGCTGATCCAGCCGCCGCGCTGATACTGCAGCGGCCGGCCCTGCGCCTGGTTGAACTCGTCGGCGATCCGCGCCGCGCGCACGTGCGGCGGCACGTTGCGTTCGTACTCGCGCAGCGGCCGGCGCACACGCTTGCGGTAGACGAGCTGGTCGTCGAATTCGCCGGCCAGCGTGCGCCGCACGGTGTCGCGGATGAAATCCTGGTACGGCTCGCGGTTGAACACGCGCCGGTACAACTCGCGCTGGAACTGCTGCGCGAGCGGCGTCCAGTCGGTGCGCACCGTTTCGAGCCCCTTGAACACGAGATCCTCGCCGCCGTCGGCCGCTGCCGCGAGGCCCGCGTAGCGCTTCTTGCTGCCTTCTTCCGCACCGCGCACGGTCGGCATCAGGAAGCGGCGATAGTGCCGCTCGTACTGCAGCTCCAGTGCGCTGTCGAGCCCGAAGTGGTCGCGCAGGTGCGCCTGCCACCAGCGGTTCACGTGCTCGACGAGCGCGCGGCCCTTGGCGCCGGCTTCACCGTCGTCGTGTGCGCGACCGAGCCACACGAACGTCGAATCGGTGTCTCCATAGATCACTTCGTAACCCTGCGCTTCGATCAGCTCGCGCGTGCGGTGCATGATCTCGTGCCCGCGCATCGTGATCGACGACGCGAGGCGCGGGTCGAAGAAGCGGCAGCCCGTCGAGCCGAGCACGCCGTAGAACGAGTTCATGATGATCTTCAGCGCCTGCGACAACGGCGCGTTGCGCTGGCGCTTCGCGTCGTCGCGGCCTTCCCACACGCGGCGCACGATATCGGGCAGGCAGTGCGCGGAACGCGAGAAGCGCGCGCCGAGAAAGCCGGGCACCGATGCGTCGTCGCCGGGATTCGCGAGCCCTTCGATCAGCCCGACCGGATCGATCAGGAACGTGCGGATGATCGACGGATAGAGGCTCTTGTAGTCGAACACGAGCACCGAGTCGTACAGCCCGGGGCGCGAATCCATCACGAAGCCGCCGGGGCTGTTCTGCCCCGTCACGTCGCCGAGGTTCGGCGCGACATAGCCGAGCCGATGCATGCGCGGCAGGTACAGGTGCGTGAAGGCCGCCACCGACCCGCCGGTGCGATCGGCCGCGAGGCCCGTCACGCTCGCGCGTTCGAGCGCGAAGGACAGCAGGTCGGCCTTGTCGAAGATGCGGGTGACGAGCTCGCAGTCCTTCAGGTTGTAGCGCGCAAGCGCCGGCTTGTCGTGATCGAAGCGGCGCTGGATCTCGTCCATCCGCTGGTACGGATTGTCGATCGACTTGCCTTCGCCGAGCAGTGCCTGCGACACGTATTCGAGGCTGAACGACGGGAACGTCCACGTCGCGGATTTCAGCATGTCGATGCCGTCGAGGATCAGCCGGCCGGCCGCGCCCGCGAAGAAGTGGTCGGGCTGCTGGCCGTGCGCGCGCCAGTCGAGCACGCTGCCGCCGCGGCCGAGCTTCAACGGGATGCCGTATTGCTCCGAATGCGCATGCAGGATGCGCAGGTCGAACTGCACGAGGTTCCAGCCGATCACCGCATCGGGATCGTGTTCGTCGAACCATTCGTTGAGCCGCGCGAGCATCGCGGGCCGGCTGTCGCAGTAGTCGAGGCGGAAGTCGCTGGCGCCCGCTTCGTCACTGTCGTCCCCGTTCGGCGGGCCGAGCATGTAGACCTGCCGTTGCCCGCAGCCTTCGAGCGCGATCGAATACAGCTCGCCGTGAACGCTGGTTTCGATGTCGAGCGACACGCAGCGCAGCGCCGGGCGGTAGCCGGTCGCGGTTTTCAGTTCGGTGGCGGTCAGCGTGCCGTCGCGATCGGGCTGCCCGCGAAACTGCACGCACGCCGTGATGAAGCGCTCCATCGCGTAGCGGTCGGGCGGCTGCACGTCGGCTTCGTACACGTCGATGCCGGCCGCCGCGAGGCGTTTCTGCAGCCCGGACAGGTGGCGGTAGCGCTTGCAATAGAGGCCGACGACCGGGCGCTGCCGGAAGTCGCGCAGCGCGAGCGGGCGCAACTCGGCCTCGCGCTCGCCGGCGAGTGCGCGTTCGGCGAGCGCCTGCTGTTCGGCCGGAATGAACGCGACGGCTTCCTGCGGGCGCAACCGCACGCGGCGCGGACCGTGTTCGGTTGCCAGCCAGAACTCGATCTCGATGCCGGATGCGGTGTCCCGCCAGTGGCGGGTGAGGATGAAACCCTGCTCGAACGCCGTCAAAACGCTTGCTCGTTGTGGATGCTCAGGCGGCGGATTTTAGCGCTTGGGCGGGGGCTGTGCAGGTGCCGGCCGCGAGCGTGTCACGACGTCACCGCATCACGACGGCCGCATCAGTACCCGCATGCCCGGCGCGATGGACCGCGTCACCTCGCCGAACCCGGCGAGGTCGACGCGCGCGGACGCTTGCCGGTCGGCCGGAGACAACCGGCTGCGCGGCTGGACGACGATCTCGCGCATCGTGTCGGGGATGCCGTCGAAGACGTCCTTGGTCGTCTTCTCCCAGTTCTTCGCCATCTGCAGCCACGAATGCAGGTACCGGATCCGCGCGACCCCTTTCAGAAAATTGCCGATTTTCGGATGGTTCGGGTCGTAAGACGACCGGAAGAACTGCCCGAGTTCGGTCGCGATCTTGTCGAACCGCAGCGATTCGGCCACGCAGAACACGACAAGCGATTGCGCGAGAAAGCGGTCGTCGGGCCTGAGCATGCGCTTGTCGCCACCCTGTGTGCGCAGCAGGCCGCGAATCGCGCTGTCGAGCGAGAAGCCGCGCTCCGCGTCGTCGCCGCTGGTGGCGGTTGCTTCGAACGGCATCCTGTCGAGGTTGTGCGAGTAGTTTTCGAACGGATGGCCGCCGATCAGCTCGACGTACAGGTCGCGCGTGCGCATGTTCAGCACGAGCGGCGGGCTGACGGTGCTGGGGAGCACGCTGATCGTGAAGGCGGGCGGCAACGCGTTCGAGCAGATCCGATACGACGTGTTGTCGTAGCGAATCAGGTTGGTGTCTTCGGTAACGGCGTCGCGAATGGCGGCGATCTGGGTATCCCAGGTGCGCCCGACACGCAGGATGAAATTCATGGCGATGTCTCCTGATGGCGGACGGGAAGTCCGCACGGCCGGATCGGAAATATGCGGCGGGTACGCGTGGCGTCCTGCCGTCTCTCGGTTGCTTTTCCTGGGTGCTGCAGGTGCTCGCGCCGATGGCGTGGGTGTTCTGTCACCCTTTCCACGAGGGGCCGACAAGGGACACGAGGCGAACGATCATAACAGGGCGTTGGGGGCGGGGATCGCAGTTGGCGGGCGTTGTGAGGGTGCAAACGTCAGGCGATGTGTAGCCGCTCGGCGACACGCCATGCCGTACGCGTGGTATCGGCAGGCCGCAGCAGCCAGCGGCGCGCGATGACCTTGTGGCGCTTCTGCGTAACGTATTCGTCGACGGCGAGTTCGAGCGCGTCGTCGTCGACGCAGACGAGTGTCGCGGTCGCGCCGGATCCATCCGCGAATTCGATGACGGCGGGATGCGGCGTCGCATTGCGCGGCGCGTCATTGCCAAGCGTCACTGTGCAGCCGGGATACAGGTGCGAATGGGTTGTGCGGAGCAGCAGGGTGGAATTACGAAAGCCATTCATAATGATGAATGAATAATTACAGTTTTCAATTATTTGAATTCCACCCGATTGACGTCACAGAATCGTCATTCGTAGAATCGCCAGTCAACAACAACATAATTCTGAGAGAGGCGCTATGGATGCGCACAGCATGATCGGGACAATCACGGGAGGGCTGGTTCAGCAGGAACGATTACTCAAGCTCGATACACCGCTTGGCAGTAACGTTTTGATCCCGCACCGGGTGTTTGGGCAGTCCCGCATCGGTCGAGATTACCTGTTCATGATCGACTGCGTGTCGACGTCGAACGATGTCCAGCTCAAGACACTGATTTCGCAGCCGATCACGCTGTGGATCCAGCAAACCGACAAGACCTATCTTCCTCACCACGGCTACGTTCATACCGCGAGAAAACTCGGCGTTGACGGTGGCCTCGCGTGTTACCAGCTGAGTTTCTCGTCGTGGCTGCATTTTCTGAAATTCCGCCGCGACCAGCGTCACTGGCAAGACAAAAGCGTCGACGCGATCATTGCCGATGTATTCAACGATCATCCGCAGGCGCGCGGGATGTATCGCTTTGAATTGTCGCAACCGCTGCCTTCGCGTTCCTACTGCCGTCAGGACGAAACCGACTGGAATTTTGTGCACCGGCTTCTCGAATCCGAGGGCCTGTACGGCATCTGGAAACAGGCGCAGGACGGAAAATCCCATACGCTGGTGATTACCGATCGTCTTCAGACGCTCGAGCCGCTTGCGCCGGCAACGGTCGAATTTTCCCGCGCGAGCGTTCATGGTGAAGTGGACGCTTTTACGCAGTGGGCCGGAACCCGGACGCTGCAGTCCGTCCTGCTGTCGACGCGAACGTTCGACTACAAGAATCCGGCCACGCCCGCCAATCCGAAGGCGACGTCGGTTCCCACGATGGCCAATCAGGGCGATCTCCCGTCGCAGGCCGAGGTGTATGAATACACGGGCGCCTATACGTACCCCGAACAGGAGCGCGGCGACCATCTCAGCAAGATCCGCATGGAGGAATGGGAGTCGCAGGCGAAGCGCTACGACGGTGTCGGCGGGGTGCGCCGCATCGATGCGGGGCGGCGATTCACACTGACCGGACATCCCGAGCATGACCAGGACGCGGCTGACCATCGGGAATTCGCGGTGATCGAGGTCGAGTGGATCATCGTCAACAACGTGCCTCTTTCGGGACACGAAGCAAATTACCCGCACAGCCTCTATCAGGCCGTGAAGCAGGCCGATGCGGATGACACGGACAAGGTGTTCGCCGTGTCGCATGCCGACGGCTCGACGGGTTTCTATCGGGTTGCCATCGAAGCGCAGCGCACGTCGGTCCCGTATCACAGCCCCCTCGAACACCGGAAACCCGAAGCAAAACTCGAATCGGCGATCGTTGCCGGTCCGAAGGGGGAGCAGGCGTATACCGACGACCTGAACCGGATCAAGGTGCTGTTCATCTGGGACCGGCATAACGAAGGCGACGAGCGCGCTTCGTGCTGGGTGCGTGTCGCGCAATCCGATACCGGCGACGGGTACGGCGGCGTTCACATGCCGCGTGCGGGTGAGGAACTGCTGATCGGCCATATCGGGAACGACATCGATCGCCCGATTGCGCTACACCGGGTGTACAACGGGGGCGCGAAGCCGCGATGGCATTCGAATGCCCTGCTGTCGGGTTACCGGTCCCAGGAGTTCTCGGGGAGCGGTTACAACCAGATGGTGATGGACGATTCGACGGGCCAGAACCGCGTGCACCTGTACAGCAGCAGCACGAACGCGGCGCTGCATCTCGGCTACCTGATCGACCAGAGCGACAACACGCGCGGCAGTTATCTGGGCAAAGGCTTCGATCTGAGTTCGGACGCCTACGGTGCGCTGCGGGCGGGGCGAGGGCTGTTCGTCACGACGCACCCGGTCGCCAGTCAGCCGCTCGATACCACGCTGGCGACGCGTCAATTGAACGGCTCGGCGAATATCCTCGATGGCCTGTCGCAGGCAAGCGAAACGTCGAAGGCGGAAAGCCTGAAGGAGGGCCACGACACCTTCAAGGCTTTTGCGGATGCGGCGCAGCACAACGAGTCGGGCGCGACGGGCGGTGGCGGAGTGACGGCCGGTGGCGGGACGGGCGATGCCGGCGCGTTCAAGCAGCCCGTGATCCTGGTTGCCGCGCCTGCAGGCATCGGCCTGTCGACGCAGAAGTCGACGCACGTTGCAGCCGATCAGCACGTCAATATCGTCAGCGGGCAAAGCACGCACGTTGCGACCGGCAAGTCGCTCGTTGCCAGCATTACGGAGAAACTGAGCCTGTTCGTGCAGAACGCCGGGATGAAGCTGTTTGCGGCGAAGGGGAAGATCGAGGTTCAGACTCACGCGGACAATGTCGAAGTGACGGCGCAGAAGTCGCTGTTGCTGGCGTCCGTGACCGAGAAGGTCCAGGCATCGGCACAGCAGGAAATCCTGCTGACGTCGGGCGGCGCGTACATCCGGCTCAAAGGCGGCGACATCGAGATTCACGCGCCCGGCAAGATCGACGTCAAGGGGGCGCAGCATGCGTTCAGCGGTCCGACGAGCATGGATGTGACCAATCCCGCGTTCAAGGATCTGCCGACGCGACGGCTGATGCTGAATACGATGGCGTCGCCGTCCGCCACCGGTGTCGTTCCGGTGGGCATGCCGTACAAGCTTTATGCGGACGGGGCGCTGGTCAAGCAGGGCGTGTTCGACAAGACGGGGCAGTTGCCGATCGATCACCAGGTCACCACGCAGAAGTACACGCTGGAGATGGCGAACGGCGTGAAGCACGAGATTCCGGTGCCGGGGGAGTATCGGGATGCGGCGAATGGCGCGCTCGCCAATCAGGGGTTTCAGTTCCTTGAAAGTTCGCCTGACGACGAAGTCGCTCCCGATCGGGCCGTCCACCGACAACAGTACAACGATCTGCTCAACCCTTCTTCGGACGCATAGCTCATGGCAATGCCGAACAATACCTTCACTACGCCGCTGGCTCTGAATCACACGTCGAACGCGACGGCGACGTTGCCATGGTTTCTGCAATTTACCGAATACGCGGCGAAGCAAGCGACATTCAGACCCTTGGTAAACGGTAAGGAGGCATTTGAGACGCTTTATGATGTGCTCATGAAAGCACAGCACACCATCGACATCATTTGCTGGGGGTTTCAGCCGTCCATGTATTTCAAGCGCGACGGTAAATCACTTCGGATCGGAGAACTGCTCGAGCAGAAAGGGCAGAAAGGCGTCAAGATCCGATTGCTGTGTTGGCGGGACCCGTTGTACCTCACCGAATTGAGTGAGAACAACATGCCGGGCTACGATGTGGTGACCGGGTTGAAGCAACATATCTCTGACGACACCTATCGCCGGAGCACGATGTTGTCCCGTGACTATCAAACTGATGAAGAAAGAAAATTCGACGCGGAATGGTATTGGCGCGCTGACCTGAATAATGTAACAAGCGTTTCACTACTGTCGCCCGTGTCACCCCTGAAGCCCATGGCGAAACTGGCCTATGAAAAAGCACGTGCGCTGTACTACAAAGACCACGCGCTAAAGAATATCGACTTCGCCACTCGGGGTTTCAGTCCCACCAATCGGGCGGAGATTGCATGGCGTACTTTCTGGCATGGGAAAGACAAGGGCCGTGACCTCGAGACGAAGGCGATGAACAGTGTTGGCATGGGTGCCGGAATTCCGACACACCATCAAAAGATGGTGCTTGTCGATTATGAGGACCCGGAGAATGCCGTCGGCTTCGTGATGGGGCATAACATGCTCGATCAGTACTGGGATACGGATGATCACAGTTACAAGCCAAAGACGCCTTCGACCGGGCGAAATGGTCCAAGCCCGTGGCAGGACATCTCCAGCTATGTGACCGGCCCAGTATTGCAGCATCTTAATGCGAACTTCTGCCAGGCATGGGACGATGCCACCGGCCAAGGCCTTGGCAAGGCACGGGACGGTCTTAAGGATCGCCTCAAGGTTCGATACGCTCCAGGCGGTGATACGCCGATGATGGCCCAGATCGTGCGCACACAGTCCCAGAAGGGGCGACGCGACATCGAGAAGCTTTATCTGCAAGCGGTGAACAACGCAACGCAGCACATCTTTATCCAGAATCAATATTTCCGATGGCCGCCGCTTGCGAATGCAATCCAAGAGATCGCTGGCAAGCATGTCCATTGGGGACGCAACGTCACCAAGAATGGCCCGCTGTATCTGTTTGCCATCACGAATTCAGGTGAAGAGGCAGTCGGAAACGGGACCGTCAATACTTACCGGATGCTGAACGCGTTGGGGAAGGCGCAGAGCATTCCGGGTGTCGCGACGTTGGAGCAAGAGGACGCTCGCCAGGTCGATTTGAAGAGTCAGATGGCGGCGGTTGTGGATCAGCAGTCGCAGGCAAACCAGGCGTTGCTTGGGGCGTTCGAAGTGCAAGGCGTCGTCGACTCGCCCGACTCGGCAAAGCGGGTTGCCGATGCGAAGGCGAGAATCGAACAATTGAAACAGCAACGGGAATCGATTGCATCGCAAATGAAGAGTGCACCGCAGCCTGTTCTCAACAAGGAATACGAGGGCCTCAAGGTTCATGTCTGTACGCTCGTGGCTCCGGATTCCCCGCCGGGCAACTGGGTGCCCGTCTATGTTCATGCAAAATTGATGACGATCGACGATGTGTTTACGACACTGGGTTCGGCAAACATCAACACACGTAGCATGGAAGCGGATAGCGAACTCAATATTTGTCACGAGAATGGTGACGTGACCAAGAGGCTACGCCAGCAGTTGTGGAGCCTGCATACAAATAAGGAGGGTGCACAGGATGATCCGGAGAAGGCGTACATTCAATGGGAAATAATGATAAAGAATAACGATAGCTTAAAGAATGACGGAGGAAAATCGCCATGTGCTTCGATTGTTCGTTTCATGCGCACGTCAGACAAACGCACCTACATAGACTGAAAGATGAGAAAGTCACTTGTGATTTATGCGGTCGTGTTGTTGGTGTGCGCTTGCACCCATAAGGAAGACTCAGTGGAATCGAACCTACCCGATATGTCGGCCGTGCGGGCCAATCTCGCATTCACATGCGCCCATGAGGTCAAGCACCTTCCGCCACTGGATCCGCAGGCTGATCGGTTGTTTCAATACGGTCGATATTTGCAGAAAATAGATGGGCCAAAGGATTTCAATGAAATTGCTCGATACTATCGGATAGCTGCAGCGTATGGTCACTACAAGGCCAACAACAATGCGCAGAAGCTGATTTCGCAAGGGTTGGCCAATTCACCGGATGGAGCAAAAGAGACCGTCGGATTGGCAAAAAAATTGATCGACGATGGTGTTCCTGGCGGCTATTACGACATCGGGCACTATCTCGAAGTCGGATACGGATTGAAGCAGGATGCCGAGATGGCTTTGCGGTATTTCAGGAAGGCGGCCGACATGGGAAGTCCTGAGGCACAAGCCTACGTCGCCGAGCAGCTTGCACCACATGATCGGGCTCCCGATATCGCTCGGCAGATGTTGAAATGTGCAATGGACCAAGGATATGGGAGTGCTGCGGGGACGTTAGGAATAGATCAGAAGAATAATGAAAATCAGAATGAGGCCGTTAAGACATTTCAATCTGGCACTCGAGCGGGGGACGCTATGTCCGCCGCAATTTTGAGTAATGGTTTTAAAGGTCCGCCGCCATCCGATCGTCTAAATTATCTCGGCCTCGAGAACGATCCCGAGCGAACCAAGCGCTACGAAGCAATCTGGAAATTTCTGACCGACAACGAAACCAGGAATCCCAAGGTTCCCGACCTCGACAAGATCGTTCCGCTGCCACCCGCAAAGCTTCCGCCATGGGACGGCACGTTCCAGTGGCAAAAGGAGCAGGATGTCGCCACTCCGCCGCAGAAGCCCTCGGACGAATTCATCAACGAGATGGCGAAAGCCAAGCACCTTGATCCCGCGACGGGGTTGCCGCTTCCGGGATCGGTAGACAAGACGTCACAGGTCGAGCAACCTGAAAACGTCGCATCCCGCGTGCCGTTGGGTACGGTCGCACACACTGGCCAACCTTGTCCGGAAGACGGCGTATGGTGCGCGAAACTTGTTACCGGCCAGGTTGGCGACACGCAGCGTCGATTTCTCAAGGGAGACGCGTTGCCGTCCGTCGTCGTGCATGAACCGAGAAAGCTGGCGGTACTCGACAGCATGATGGGTACGCGCCAGCACGTCGAACAAGTTGCATGGGAACTCGTTGCGTACCTTGATCAGGCTTGATCGACTCATTCAACAATGCTGCGTGGCCAATCGCTCGCGCGATGACGGCCACGCAAGCAAGCTCGATTGATCATGCGTAGAACGCCTGTTGTCCTGCTCGTTACGTGTCTGCTCACAGGTTGCTCGAAGAGCGAAAAGGCGATGAATTTGCCGCCTGATGCGGGTGCTGTGCGTCAGAACCTTGCCTTCACTTGCGTGCATGAAGCGGATCATTTGCCACCTCTCGATCCGCAGGCCGATAACCTGTTCCGTTACGCACGGTATCTGGAAAAAAAAGATGGTCCCAAGGACTTCAACGATATAGCCCGCTACTACCGGATCGCCGCGGCGCACGACCACTACAGAGCGAACCAAAACCTGCAATCGCTCATTTCGCAAGGATTGGCGGATTCGCCGGATGCTGGGACCGAGGTCGTCGACCTTGGCATGAAACTGGTCAAGCAAGGAATCCCGGGCGGTTACTACGATATCGGGCACTATCTTGAGACTGGCTATGGCTTGAAGCAGGATGCGGAAGGTGCACTGCAGAATTTCCGCAAAGCGGCCGATTTGGGTAATCCGGAAGCGCAGTTCCATCTAGGCGACCTGCTGCTGCCCAATGACAAAGCGCCTGATATTGCGAGGCAAATGCTGGCGTGTGCGGCCCATCAGGGATTCGGCCAGGCGGCAAACTTGCTGGGTGTCGATCAAAAGACCGGCGGGCTTTACCTGGACGCTGTGACGACTTTCCAGAAAGGGGTGAGTGCAGGCGATGCCATGTCGGCGTCGTTCCTGCGAGACGGATTCAAGGGGCCGCCGAAGTCGAATCAACTTGACTATCTTGAATTGCAGAGCGATCCGGAGCGTTCGCGACGCTACGATTTGATTGGCAAGTTTCTCAACGCCAACGATGGTCGCAACCCCAAGGTTCCCGACCTCGACAAAATCGTTCCGCTGCCACCCGCGAAGCTGCCCCCATGGGATGGCACGTTCCAGTGGCAAAAGGAGCAGGATGCCGCCACTCCGCCGCAGAAGCCCTCGGACGAATTCGTCAACGAGATGGCGAAAGCCAAGCACCTCGATCCCGCGACGGGGCTACCGCTTCCGGGATCGACGGACAAGACCTCACTGACCGATCAACCGGAGAGCGTCGCATCCCGCCTGCCGTTGGGGACGGTTGCACACATCGGCGAACCTGCCAGGAAGACGGCGTATGGTGCGCGAAACTCGGAACGGCTCAGATTGCCGATACACAGCGCCGGTTTCTCAAGGGCGACGTATTGCCGTCCATCGTCGTGTATGAATCGAGAAAATTGGTGGTACTCGACAGCATGATGGGAACACGTCAACGCGTCGAACGGGTTTCGTGGGAACTTGTGGCATACCTTGATCAGGCTTGATCGACTCATTCACCAACGCTGCGTGGCCAATCGCTCGAGCGATTGAAGTCACGCGAAACAGGCTAGATCAGTCATGCGTAGAACGCGTATCGTCCTCCTGATTTCGTGTCTGCTGGCAGCTTGCTCGAAGAGCGAAAATGCCGCGAATCCGTTACCTGATGTGAGCGCGGTACGTCTGAATCTAGCCTTCACCTGCGTGCACGAGGTCGATCATCTGCCCCCTGTCGATCCGGAGGCGGATAAATTGTTTCAATACGGCCGGTATCTTGAGAAGAAAGACGGGCAGAAAGATTTCAACGACGTCGCTCGCTACTACCGGATTGCAGCAGCGCTCGGGCATTACAAGGCCAATCACAATCTACAAATTCTGATTTCGTCCGGGGCTGCGTCGTCACCTGACGCGGGGAAGGAGAGTGTGGACCTTGCAGAGCAGTTGATCGCGGCGGGTGTCGCTAGCGGCTATTACGATATTGGCCACTACCTGCTGAACGGCTATGGCCTCCAGCATGATGAAGACGCCGCACGCCGGTACATTCGTAAAGCGGCTGATCTGGGCAACGCCGATGCTCAATATTACGTTGCGAACTTGCTTGATCCGGCCGATGCTGCGCCCGACATCGCTCGCCAGATGTTTCAATGTGCAGCGGAGCAGGGTCATGCCGAGGCGGCGAACTACCTTGGCGTGAGCTTGCAGACCGACAAAGAATTCAGTGGTGCTGCCAAGGCATTTCAAATGAGCGTCGCGGCAGGAAGCAGTCAATCGGCACTTATACTTGAGAGCGCGTTTGATGCAAATGGTGGGAACGACCCCGTAAGCAATCTTGACGTTCACGCCGATCCTGAGCGTGTTCACCGATACAACGTTATCGGAAAATTTCTTCGAGCCAATGACGGCCGTAATCCCAAGGTCTCCGACTTGGACAAGATCGTTCCATTGCCGCCTGCAAAGCTCCCGGCGTGGAACGGCACATTCCAATGGCAAAAGGATCAAGACGCCGCCACACCGCCCCCGAAGCCCTCGGACGAACTCATCAACGAATTGGCAAAAGCCAGGCATCTCGACCCCGCGACGGGACTACCGCTTCCCGGAAGCCCGGCACCGCACGGCTGATTACCTCATCGACCCCGGAGTCCGCATGAATTCACCCACCCGGCCCGTCTCGCTACCCGGCGCGGCGGCACTCATCGCAGCGTTCATCATCACGGTGCTGTTTCTGTCCGGCCTCTTCGTGCAGATGACGAAGTTCTCGCTAAACCCGCAGATGCTGGCTTTCCAACTGGCCAGTTACATCCAGAACCTGGTGTTTCGAACCGGCCTGGTTTATCTGATTGTTCGATGGCACGGGGAGCATCGCGATCAGCTTGCATTCCGTCGCCCAGCGAGGCTGCTCGCGAGCTATGCGTTGTGCCTGCTGGTCTGGCAGATCGCACAGATATTCATCATCCAGGCGGTGGTGCTGAGTCTGGTCGGCAACGGCACCCATCTGACGGCCATCGTGAATCTCATCGCGCCGGTGAGCGCTGCCCTTTATGCATGCGTGGCCTGGTTCGCATGGTGGCTCGTCACGCGCATGTTTCGCAACGATGCGTTACCCGAGGCGCCGCGAGATCGCGCAGCGCGGTCCATTGCCGGTCTCGCGGCGTGGCTGTTCGCCAGCGTATGTCTGCTCTTGATGACGACGACGGTGCCGATGTTGCTCGACTATTTTGACGACGACCTTGCGCGCATGATGTTCGGCTACGTTGGCGCGGTTGCCGTTCCCGCAGCATTGGTCTTTGCGGGAGCGCGACTCGGCCTGCCTCGCGATCTCGTGCGACTGCACGGCTGGCGTCTGCTGGGCGCGTCGCTTGCGGCGATGGCATCCACCTCGATGGTGTTCTATTTCGCGGTGCAGTTGCTTGGCGGCATGCTGAGGGCGCGCGTGTTGTCCGGAATGATGGCGATCGTTGTTCTTGGCGGTGTCTTTGTGGCTTGTTGGGTGTGGTTCCGCGTGTTCTACGCGTCCGTGAGCCGCGACACGGTCGAAACGCCGCAGGGCATGCCGTCGCCGTAGCTTCAGGTGGTAGCGCGCGAGTACGGGCTCGTCGTGATCGAAGAGGAACTGGAACTCGTCGATTGGTTGGCACGGGTTGTCGATCGACTTGCCTTCGACGAGCAGTGCCTGCGACACGTATTCGAGGTCGCACGACGGGAACGGCTTCGGGCGGGCGCAAGCGCCCGCGACGGAAAGAAGCAGGCTACTCGCGACGCAACGTTTCAAGCACCGCCGCTGATGGCTGCCGGCCAGCGGCGGCATCATCACCTTTCGACCGCAGCCCGGGCATCATGCCGACAACAAAGTCGATGAACGCTCTCACCTTGGCCGGCACGTGATTCCGGCTGGGATAGTAGACGTAAAGCGGGAACGTCTCGTCGCACCAGTCCGTCAGAACCGGCTCCAGCGCACCCGCCCGCAGGTGGGTGTCGATCCCGAGGTCGATTATCTGCGCGATCCCGTAGCCTGCAAGGCAGGCACCGATCTTGGTTCCCGCATCCGTGACCATCAGCTTCCCGCCGACTGCCACCTTCACTTTCTCGCTGCCACGCCAGAACTCCCAATCGAAGGGTCTGCCGGTAGCCGGATCGATGGCCAGGATGCATTCATGGCCATCGTCGACCAGATCCTGCGGCGACGTCGGCCGACCGCGTTGCTCCAGGTACGACGGTGCGGCCACGGTCAGGACCCGCGGACTGTACAGCCTGCGGCAGACCAGGGTTGAAACGGTTGGCGGTCCGAATCGGATGGCGAGATCGAAGCCGTCGCTGATCAGGTCCGAGAGGTCGTTCCGGGTCTCCAGCTTCACGTGAAGCGCAGGGTGATCCTTCATGAACTGGGCCAGCTCCGGCGCGAGCACCAGGCGGGCGAACACGGCATCGCACGCCACACGAAGCGTTCCGTTGACGATCGAGGTCTGGTGAGAGGCGCCGGCGGTCGCTTCTTCAATCCCCTGGAGTAACGGCAGCACCTTGGACAGCAGCGCGTGGCCGGCGTCCGTCACTTCGACGTGCCGGCTGGTGCGATGCACGAGCTTCGCGCGCAGGCGGTCCTCCAGTCGCTGGATAGCGCGACTGACCGCCGGCTGGGTTTTGCCGAGACGAGATGCAGCACGGCCGAAGCTCCCGGATTCGGCGATGGCTGCCAGAACGAGCAAGCCGCCGACGAGCCCTCCATCGAGGTCTTCCATGATCCATGTGTTCCTGTAATGGCAGCGATAACCGGATCGCCGTAGCCGAAGGCGGAGAGGAGCGCTCACTATACGAGCCGTTCACTATCGAGGAAAGCCAGCCATGACCCAGACCCAAGCCGTCACCGCTTTGATCGACGATTATTTCAATTTGGCTTATGAGCCGAAGAGCCGTGACTTCGACACGATCTTTCACCCGAGCTGCTTGATTCAGTGGGTGGATGAAGGCCAGTTGCGCACCCTGTCGTCGCAGGAGTATGCGGCGCTGATCAACGGCAGGCAGAGTCCCCGATCGACTGGCGCGCCCAGAGATGAGGCGATCCTCTCGATGGCGCATGTCTCGGACGGCCTTTCAACGGCGACGGTGCGGGTGCGGATCGGAAGCAGGCTGTTCAACGATCACTTCGTCATGCATAAGATCGAGGGAAGCTGGCTGATCGCTACCAAGGCATCCGCGATAGTGCGTACGTTCGACTGAAGTGCTGCTCGGCGGATGCGCATCAATGTCCGGATTCGTGAGTGCGCGACAGCATGCACGCAAACGCCGACGAACGAAAAAAGACGGTCAATACGGCGCACGGTAGCCGTCGGCGCGGATGCGCCGGCGACACCGCCCGCTACGCCTACACCCACGCAACATCCTGCTTCAAATGCTCCACCCGCTGCGGCCGCTGATACAGGTAGCCCTGCGCATACTGAATCCCGACCGTATGCAGCGCGCGATGCTGCACTTCGGTCTCCACACCTTCCGCGATGATCTTCAGGTCGTAGTGATGCGCCACGGACGCGATCCCTTCGATCAACCCGGCATTCCCGCCGTTCAGTTGCGACACGAACTGGCGATCGATCTTCACGTAGTCGAACGGAAAGCGCGACAGCAAGTCGAGATTGCTGTGATGCGTGCCGAAATCGTCGATCGCGAACTTCGCGCCTTTTGCGCGCAGCGCATGGAAGATCGCGGTGGTCCGCGCGTTCTTCTCGAGCAGGATGCGCTCGGTCACTTCGAGCACCAGCGTAAAGCCCGGCGGCAGCGCGCGGATCGCCTCCTCGACGACGGACACGAACCGCGTGCGCTCGAGATCCTTCGGCGCGATGTTGATGGCGATGCGCAGCGGCACGGATGGCGTCAGCGCGGACAATTCCGACACGGCTGTCCGCAGCACGAATTCGGTCACTTTCGGCAATACCGCACTCGACTCAACCTGCGGGATGAACACGGCCGGGCTGATGGCCCCCCACTTGGGATGCTGCCAGCGCAGCAGCGCCTCGACGCCGACGGTCCGGCGCGTCTCGACATCGACGATCGGCTGGTACACGACATGGAGCTCGTCGCGCCTGAGCGCGTTGCGCACGGCCTTCAGCAGCAGCCGGCGCGGTGCCATCGCCAGCAGGTAGGCTGCCATCACGAGGCCGTCCGCCAGCAGCACGATCGTGATGCCGATCAGCCGATAGTGCTGCCGGATCTGCGACGCATAGTGCGTGGAGGCGGCCACCCGCACCGTGAACGGCCAGCGGGGCGACACGATCGTGCTTCCGCCGGTGGGTTCCGTGGCCGACTCCGGTGAAAACTTCCCATGTTGATCGAGATGGCCCGACCCGGCGATCGACAGCGTCGCGGTTTCCGTCCCGTAGCGGGCGCCGTGTGCGAGCGCGTCGGCCACGTAGTCGCCTTCGATCAGGTAGAGCACACCCGCGCCGGGCGCGGTGGCATAGAACACGGGCAGTACCGGGATGCCCTGCTGGAACGGCGTCTGGCGCAGCAGCGTGACGAGCGTCGATCCCGGTTCCGGCTCGTGGGTGTACGCGCCGAGCGGCAAGTCGATCGCCCCCAGCGCCGACGAGCACATGACGCGGCCGTCGTGCACCAGCGCAACGGCGCGCAGGTAGCGCAGCCGCGTGCCGATCTCGGCGAGCGTCCGGAAGACCGTTGCGCACGGCCGCCCGACGAGCGCGGTCAGTTCGTCCACATGCCGCAGGCGCGCACCGTCGAGGATGCGGTCCACCGAGGCTGCGATGTCGGTCGCGACCACGTGTTCATGCTCGGTGACGGTGTCGCGCGCGTAGCGGTCGGCAAGCACGAGCGCGCATGCCGGCACGAGCACGCAAACGATTACGGCAACGAAAAAGACGATTCGCGGCCACGCACCGCTGTGCTGGAAAACTGCCTTCGAGCCTGGCGTGAACGCCGACATTCCCGCGGTCGCCTTTGGTGTTGTTTGCAGAGAGAGGCAAGTCGAACCGGTCGGCACACGAACGGCGCGCACGCGTCATGCCAGGGTCGGGCGATGCGTTGTGCGCGCCGGTATCGCGGCGATGCGATCGATTCTACGGTCGCGACGGGTATATGCGGCAGCCCCGTTGCAATCGGCCATTTATTTCGGAGGCTTGCCTCTATAAACATGTGCATACGGCGCATGTATATTGACGTAGCACACCGAAAAAAACCCCGGCCGCATGGTCTTGCGGCCGGGACTAAAAACACCGTCTCTTTGGCACGAGGATGGTGCGCGGCAAGTATAAGATGTGAAGAGAGATTACGAAATATTGTTATTCAACTATTGGTGTAATTTTGTCATTGTGTCTCGACAGGAAACATTCTTTCGGGATGCTGTCTTCGTCGACCTGCCGGCGGCCGGTGATCGGTCGCCGCGCGAGTCGGTCGCGCGTCTCGCCGGAGCTTCGGGATGGCAGAAAATACCGTGCCCACGGTCATCGTGACCGATGGTGCAGCCGCGGCCGATGGCGGTTCGCTGTGGATCCGGATCGACGTGAACGGGCAGGCCCGCAATTACGCGCTCGACCGCGCGCTCGCTTCACGCGGGACGCCGCGCTACAACACCATCAGCGGCGCACATGGGCCGCTTTCGAAAGGTGAGCGAAAGGAATTGCTCGTGCTGTTGCGCAGCATTGCGGACCCTGCGATGTGGGCCGGCATGGTCGGCACGTTCATACAGGTGCTGCAGGCGTCTGAAGGTGAGTGAACGATACGGTGCCGGCGCGTCGCACGGGCCGCGATTCAGAAATCGTTGCGCATCTTGCGCAGCAGGTCACCGCCCGACTGGTGCGTGTCCACTGCGGTGAGCACATCGGTCAGGAACCACGGCAGGTTCAACTGCGTATTGGAATCGCTGACGCATACGCGGATCGGCGGCGCCTTCGATGGCGAGCGGGTGTCGTGTGTGGCGTCGCGGGACGGCACGCAGTTTTTTGCGTGCGCTTGAACGGGAGCCGGCTCGGCGCTGCCGGATGGTGCACCGGCGGCGGCCGGCAAGCTGACGGCGGCCAGCAGGGTCAGGACAGCGGCAATCGCAATGCGTTTCATGGGATTCTCCGGCGATGCTCGTTCGACCGCGCGCGCGGAGGCGAGTTCGTCGACGGCACGCATGCGCGCTGCGCTCAGCCGCGCACGACGTTCGCGGCCCGCGCAGGTTGCCGGCTGCGCCACTGCTGCGGCGATTCGCCGGTCCAGCGCCGAAAGGCGCGCGTAAATGCGCTGTGTTCGGAATAGCCGAGCAGCCACGCGACCTCCGCGAGTGTCAGCCGCGGATCGTTCAGGTGGTCGATCGCGAGCCGCCGTCGCGTGTCCTCGCGCAGTATCCGGAAGTTGAGCCCGAGTTCGGCAAGCCGACGATGCAGCGTGCGCGACGATACATGCAGGTCCGCAGCAATCTGCTCGATGCTCGCTTCGCCCTGCGTCAGCAGGCGCGCAACGGCTTCGCGCACCGACTGTTCGAGATCGTCCGTCTGCCGCAACTCGGCAAGCAGCACACTGGCCTGGCGTTCCATCATCTGCAGCAGCGCATCATCCGGTTGGCGCAGCGGCTGCGTGAGCAGGTGCAACGGGAACGCGAGGCGGTTCACCGGCTGGCCGAACCGCACCGGGCAGCCGAAATAGTCGACGTACGGCTGTTCGTCGGCGGGTGACGGGTGCATGAAGCAGACCTCGTCGGGCCCGTGACGCGTGCCGGTGATATTGCGCGCGAACTGGACGATGGCCGTGAGCGCCACTTCGTCGACGAGCGGGCCGAGCGGCTCGGGCGCGTCGTGCCATTCGATCGAGACCGATGTCGCCTCGACCCGCACTTCCATGCGCGCGACGTTCGCGATCAGGTGTTCGTATTGCTGCCAGCGTGCGAGTGCGGCGCCGGCATCGCGACAGGCATGCAACGCATAGCCAAGCGCACCGAGATGAGCGGGCGTGATGCGCTGGCCGACATGCAGGCCGAGCAGCGGATCGTCGAGCGCGCGCACCGCGCATTCGAGCAGGCGCCGCCAGTGCGCGCTCGCGTACAGCGTGAGCCCGCGATCGTCCTCGGGTGGCCTCGCCTCGCCGAGGACACGCGCGGCATCCTTGCCCTGCTCGGACAGATAGTCGAACAGCAGCCGCACGTAGGTGCTCGAGTAGTAGACGCGCTGCGTCGATAGCGGGGAGGCGGCGGGCATGGCGGAAAGTGTCAAGTAATCGTCGGCAAGTGTCAACGCGGGTCGACCCGTGCGCGACCATACTGCCGGTCAGTTCTTGATCGAGGCCGCGAACATGCCGACCGAGTTGATGACGTGGCTCCATGCGTTCCTGGGTAACGACGTGGACTGGAAGCAGGTGCTGCTGATCGGCATGACGCCGGTCTTCCTGATCGCGTTCGCGATCGAATACGCGGTGATGACCGGGCGCGGCCGCCGCGAGCCGTTTCGCTGGAAGGAGATCGTCGCGAACCTGTCGCTCGGCGCGGGTTATCAGGTGGCCGAGACCGTGATGGGGCTGCTGTTCACGGGCGCGATTTTCGCGTGGGTGTATCGGCACCGCCTGTTCGACGTGCCGGTGAACGGCCTCACGATCGTGCCGATCTTCGTCGTCGTGGAATTCTGCTACTACTGGTTTCATCGCACGTCACACCGCGTGCGCTGGTTCTGGGCCGCGCACGTGCCGCATCACAGCGGCGAAGTGATGAACTTCACGACGGCGATGCGGCAGTCGCTGCTGAACGCGTTCGTCGGCGTGTTCGTGTTCTACCTGCCGCCGGTGTGGCTCGGCATCCCGCCCGCGGTCGTGTTGTTCCTGCTCGCGGTCGATCTCGCATACCAGTACTTCGTGCATACCGAAGCGATCGAACGGTTGCCGCGCTGGTTCGAGTACGTGTTCGACACGCCGTCGAACCATCGCGCGCATCACGGCCGCAATCCGCGTTACATCGACAGGAACTACGGCGGCGTGCTGATCATCTTCGATCGCCTGTTCGGCACGTATGTCGAGGAGACGGAGCCGGTCGACTACGGGATCACGCAGCAGATTCGTTCGTACAACTTCCTGGTGTTGAACCTGCATGAATTCGTCGACATGTGGCGCGACGTGTTCGCACCCGGTCCCGTCGTGCAACGGCTGAAACACCTGTGGATGCCGCCGGAATGGGAGCGGCCGGGGCATCGACCGATTCATACGTGGAGTGTCGAGCGCAAGGGCGAGGAGGACGCCGCGGCAGCATCGCGTGCCATGCCTGACGAGGGGGCGCCAGCGCAAGGGCGCAAGATCGTACAAGCCACGGGGACGCGATCCGGCTAACCTGCACGTTTTCCTCGGCGAAAGGCACGGCAGGCAATGACGAAGAAAGTATTCTGGGACGATCCCTACCGGACCACGCTGGATACCGTCGTCAGCCACGTCGACGGCGACCGCGTGCAGGTGGACGAAACCATCTTCTTTGCGTTTTCGGGCGGGCAGGAAAGCGACGCGGGATCACTGGGCGGCTATCCGGTCATCCAGGCCGACAAGCAGGGCCTCGACATCGTCTATACGCTGCCGCACGATCATGCGCTGAGCGTCGGCGATCGCGTGACCTGGCGCATCGACTGGGCACGGCGGTACCGGCTGATGCGTCTGCATTTCGCGGCAGAAATGGTGCTGCAGCTGGTCTATCGGCTCAGGCCCGGCATCGAGCGCATCGGTGCGCATATCGGACAGGACAAGGCGCGCATCGACTTCGCGAGCGACACGAGCGTGGCGCCGCTGTTTCCCGAGATCGAATCGGCCGCGGCCGATCTGTCGAAGCGCGACCTGCGCATCGTGACCGACTTCAGCGATGTCGACGCGCAACGCAGGTTCTGGACGGTCGATGGCTTCGCGACGATGGCGTGCGGCGGCACGCATCCGGCGTCGACCGGCGAGATCGGCATGCTGACGCTCAAGCGCAGGAATACCGGTAAGGGCAAGGAGCGGATCGAGGTGATGCTGGTCGAGCCGGAGATGGCCGGCGGGCATCGGGCCGGGCAGGTTGCGTGATCCTCGGACGGGCACGCTCGAAAGGCTGAACGCCGTCGCCGATACGCGATTCGGCAAAGCCTGTGTTCTGCGCATGTATATTGGCGATCCATGCATCGAATGGCCAGCGATTTCGCGTGGCTCCGTTTGCAGGTCACGCTGCGCACGCATCGCCCGCTATTCGGGTCGCGGCGCTCGCGGTGAAACTTCCCGCGCAAGCATAACAACAGCGAACATTCCGAGCCCGCGCATGAGCGATACCGAGATCGTATTTCAATTGACCGTGGAAGACCTGGTCCACGCTTACCGCCTGAACCTTTGGCGCAGATACAACTGGAAATATCTGCTCAAGTCGTTTGCGATCATCGTGATCGTGTACGTCGTGCTTTTTTTCGGCGGTTTCCGGGTGGTTAACGGCGCCTGGCTGGACTGGCGCAATGTCTGGTGGATCGCGGGAATCGCGGCGGTGGTCACGATCGGCGTGCCGCTGGTCGGCCATCTGATGTTGCGTCGTGCCGCTCGCAAGATCTACAGCCAGCAAAAGGCACTCCATCAGCCGCACACAGTCGACTGGCGCAGCGAATGCTTCATCGTCGAATCCCCGACCTCACGCGAGGAACTTCGCTTTGCCGATCTCATTCACTGGAGCGAGGATCGAGACGTGATCCTGCTTTATCAGTCGGGGGTGATGTTCCGCCTCATACCGAAGCGGGTGCTGGCGGAGTCGCAGGTGGCTCTCCTGCACCAGACGCTGGTCCGGAACGGCGTCCGCAAGATCTGACGGGCAGCCACGCGCACGTCGACACGCGGACGCGGTGCTGCGCCCGGGTGTCGAACCGGGCACGGCACGGGATGCGCGTGCCGCCTCACCTCATTGATACCCGTAACACTGCTTCAACCCCGCGTAGTCATAGAAGTGGCTGCCCGGCGCGATCTTCGCGCCGTCGCACGCGGCCTGGAAATCCGTTTCGCGCTCGTTGTACAGCATCTTCACGATGAGGCGCGAGCCGTTGCGATAGACATCCCACTGCATGTTCGCGGCCATCGGCGACACCTGATCGCCGCGCCACGGGTTGTTCGCATACGTGTAGGTCTGCGCCTGCGGCGTCGGCACGAACACGTTCTTCAGGTTCATGATCGACGCGAACGGAATCACGATCTCCGCGTGCGTGAAGCGCAGCTTCGCGGCGCGGGTCAGGTCGCCGCGCGCGATCGCGTCGACTTCGCCGAAGAAATCGTCCTGCAGCACCTTCGCCATCCGGTACGTGACGGGGTTCGCTTCCTGGATGCCGGGCCCCTTCTGGTAGTAGTCCTCGGCATCCTGCAGATACGCGAGATACTGCGCCTGCTCCGCGCCGATGTACTTCTCCATCGTGACGCCGCCGGTTTCCGCCGTCATCGCTGGCGCGACCTGCAGCAGGTTGTACAGCACGTTCACTGCATCGACGGCCGTCGCGATCTTCGTCTTGCCGTCGCCCTTCAGCGTGTTGGTGAACTTGCCGTCCGCCGACGTGAACGCATAGGTGCCCGTGTTCGCGAACGTGTAGCCGTTGGTGCCGAGCTTCGCGACGAATGCCTGCGACACGAGCGCGGACAGCACCGTCTGCGCGACGTCGGCCGCCTGCGGCGCGGCCTTGATTGCGTTGAGCTTCGCGGCCACCGTCGCGTCGCTCGCATAGGCCTGGTATGCCTGGCTCGCCTGGTAGGTCGCGTAGTACGGATTGCCCGTATCGGTCACGAGATCGGTGGCCGGCTTCAGCGAGTGGAAATACAGCAGGAAGCGATTAGTGCCGGCCGGCTGCGCGACCGGCGCGTTCGCGGGATAGCCGGACGGCGCGGCGGGCAGCGTGATCGCCGTGGCCAGCGCCGGCTGCGCGGCCACGAGCGACGCGGAGAAATACGTCGAGCTGTCGACCGCGCGATCCTGGCCCGAGTTGACGACGACGACCTGCCGGTTGCCGGCCGCGAACAGGGCGGGCAGCCGCTGCGCGAGACGTGCGGCGAGCTGCTGGTGTTCGCGGATGCCGGTTTGCGTGAGGTTGCCGTACCCGGGCGTCGAGATGCCCGCCACGCCATAGCCGAGCAGCGCATTGGCCTTCATCATCGCGTACGTGTCGGCCTTGAGCTGCGCGCCGAGCGCGGTCAGTGCGCCGTCGGCCTCGGCCTTGACCAGCATCGCGTAGATCGCGCCGTCGTACTTGAAGCCAGACAGCCCGCGCGAGCCGTGGCGCGCGACGAGTTCGGTATAGACGGGCGCGTAGCCGGCGGGCGGCGCTTCGTACGTCGCGGCATCCTGCTGCGGGCGGTACGGCGTCTTCGTCTGGTAGTAGGTCGCGGGTGTCGGCTTGGGCTGAGGCTGCGGCTGCGGTGCGGGCGTCGAGCCGCTGTTGTCGGCAGAAGCCGCGGGCGGTGTCGAGTCGTCGCCGCCGCAAGCGGCGAGCAGCAGGCAGGAAACGACGAGGGCGGTGGCGGTGCGGATCGGGCGTGTCATCGTGGCGTGCAACGGGCGGGACGATGCAGGATCGCGTCGTCCCGTCTCCGGGAGAGATCGGTCAAGCCCGGAAGTGTTGCAAGCGACTTTGACAGTAGAATGTCAGGATTCGGTCGGGCAATCGTCGGATTGCCGCCGGATCGAGGCCGGCCGGCCACTGCCGGCCCGTGTGCCGGCGTTCAGTGCAGGCCGGCCGATGCGATCGAGCGCACGGTGTCGGTGATGTTCACGCAGCGCGACAGGCCGAAATGCTCGGCTTCGCGCCGCTCCGGTTCGCTGCTCGCAATCGCCACCGCGCGTTCGGGCGGCACGCCGAGTGCCTGCAGCGCGACGTCGAAAGGATGCTGGTTTGATCCGGAGTCCTGCTGATTGGCGTCCGTGACGACGACCGAGAAGCGGTCGAGATTCGCGCGGCCGAACTGGCCTTCGAACATGTCGCTGAGCCGTGCGGCCGGCAGCGTCGTGACGAGACCGAGTCGATATCCTTCTTCCGATGCTCGGTCGAGCCACTGGATGATCGCGTCGCGTTGATGGCGCGATTCATGCGAATCCGGTGTTGCTTCGATTTGCGCGAATGCTGCGTCGAGACGGGTGACGATGGCTTCGATAACCACGGTAATTCCTCTTCAGAGACGTGATGATCCGTTCGCCGACGGGAATGCCACACACCTTAGCGTCGATCCCGAAATCGCGACCAATTAATATTTATATCCGACCCATACGATTTGACTAATGAATGGGGTGGCGAGCCAATGTGGGCGCGGGATGCGTGTCGTACGGCCTGTTCCGCGCGCATCGCATCGTATCGACGGCCTTCGATGTGATGCACCAGATTCGCGCACACGTTGAATGCACCGCACATGTGCATATGAAAAAACGGCATATCGAGCGAAGCACGCCCGATATGCCGTCTTGCGATGGCGCGTGTGAACCGGCGCGATCAGTGCAGCTTGATCGACGGCTGGTTGCGGCTTTGCAGCCAGTGGCTCAGCGACTGGAACAGCGCACGCTTCACGCCGACCACGCTGAACAGGTGCTTGCGATACAGGAACTTGTACAGCCCGATCGCCGCAAGCCCGTCGACGATCAGCGAGCGTGAACGCACGCTGATGTCGGCCTGGTACACGGCGCCCGCATGCCCGAGCGACACGACGGTGCCCGCATCGCGGAACGTGAAGCCGGCCACCGGCTTGCCGGCGACGCGCCGCGCGAACGCGTTGACCAGGTACACGGCCTGCTGATACGCGACCTGCGCGCGCGGCGGCAGGAACCCGTTTGCACCGGCCGTCGGGCAGGCGGCGCAGTCGCCGAACGCATACACGTGCGGATCGTCCGGCGTCTGCAGCGTATCGGTCACGATCACCTGGTTCGAACGGTTGAGCGCGATGTCGCCGATCTGCCGCAGGAACGCGGGGCCTGCCACGCCGGCCGCCCAGATTGTGATGTCGCTCGCGAGCCGTTCGCCGGTCGAGGTCGTCACGGCATCCGCGCCGACTTCCGCGACGCGGGTATCGGTCAGCACGTCGACGTTCAGCGCGCGAAGCTGCGCGTGCATCTTGCCGGACAGCCGCTCGTCGAGCGCCGGCAGGATGCGCGGGCCGCCTTCGATCAGCCGGATGTGCACGTCGCGTGCGGACACCAGCGCCTTGAAGCGGTACGTCGTCAACTGCTGGATCGAATCCCGCAATGCCGCTGCCAGCTCGACGCCCGTCGCGCCCGCACCGATCACGTTGATGCAGATCGGCGCCGCGCGCCGCGCGGGCTGCTGCTCGGCCAGGTGATTCGCCTTCGTGCAGGCCGCGAGAAACTTCCGCCGGAAATCCTCGGCCTGGTCGAGGTTTTCGAGCGGCAGCGCGTGGCGCGCCGCACCCGGCACATTGAAGAAGTTGGTCACGCTGCCGACGGCGAGCACGAGATCGTCATAGTCGAGCTCGCGCTGCGGCAGGATTTCCGTGCCGTCCGCGTCCTGCACGGCCGCGATCGTTGCGGTGCGTGCCGTGCGGTCGACCTGTTGCAGCGCGCCCTGCACGAAGCGGAAACCGTGGCGCTTCGCTTGCGCCGCGTATTCGATCGTGTGCGATGCCGGGTCGCGATGGCCCGAGGCGGCTTCGTGCAGCAGCGGCTTCCAGAAGTGCGTGGGGTAGCGGTCGACGAGCACGACTTCGGCTTGCCCGCGGCGTCCGACCGTATCGCCGAGACGCGTGGCGAGGTGCAGGCCGCCGGCGCCGCCGCCGACGATCACGATGCGCGGCAGGCGCGATGCGCGGTCCGTTGCAAGGTTGGGCGTGGTGTTGTCCATGTTGGGCTCCCGCTTTAATGACGATTCGGATGACATTGCTCAAGAACCGACGATATAGTTTCGAACCCACACGAACAATTTAATGTTTATAAGCGACTCATATGTATTCACTTATAGGAAAGACCGCGACGTTCCGGCAGCTGAAGGCGCTGGACATGATTGCGCGGCTCGGCAGCGTGTCGCGGGCGGCCGAGGAACTGAACCTGACGCAGCCCGCCGTGTCGCTGCAGGTTCGCCTGCTCGAGGAGGCGGTGGGCGCCGCGCTGCTGCAGCGGGTGGGGCGCGGCGTGCAGCTGACCGCGGCCGGCGAGATCGTGTCGCGCTACGCGCGCGAGATCCTGCATCTGTGGAGCGAGGCCGGTGACGAAGTGGCAGCGCTGACGGGCGATCTCGGCGGTACGTTGCGAATCGGCGCGATCACGACGGCCGAGTACCTGATTCCGCCGCTGCTCGTGAAATTCACCGCGACGCGTCCGCATGTGAAGACTTATTTCAAGGTTGGAAATCGCGACGACATCATCCGCATGCTCGCGACGCATGAAATCGATCTCGCGGTGATGGGCAGCGCGCCGAAGGAACTGCGCACGCACGCGGTCGAGTTCGCGAAGCATCCGATGGTGTTCGTCGCGGCGCCCGGCCATCCGCTGATGCAGCGCAAGCGTGTCGCGCTGAAGGATCTCGAATCCGCGCACCTGCTTGTGCGCGAACGCGGCGCGGGTACACGCTCGACCGTCGAGAGCCTGTTCAAGAACGGGGGTTACCGGTTCCATGTGGGCTCCGAACTGTCGAGCAACGAGGCCATCAAGCAGATGGCCGAAGCCGGGCTCGGCGTTGCGTTCCTGTCGTTGCACGCGTGTGCACTCGAACTGCGCACCGGGCTGCTCGGGCAACTGCCGTTCCCCGGCAACCCGATCGAGCGGGAATGGTATGTGGTCACGCTCGCCGACCGGCGGATTTCGCAGGTCACGGGGCTGTTCCGCGACTTCCTGATCAAGCAGGGCGCACCGGTGATCGACGGCGCGACGGTGGCGCCGCATGAACGGCGGCGCAAGTAGGTGGCGCAAGTAGGTGGTGCAAGTAGGTGGCGCAATGAGTCGGGCGACGCCGCCGCGTGGCCGGTCAGACGAGCCCGAAGTCGTCGTTGCTGTCGGGGATCGACGCGAGCAGCCGTTCGAGCCGGTACCAGCCGACGATGCGCAGGCACCAGGCGGCGAACGTGGTGCGATTGCTGCGGGAGCGGGGGCCGGATGAAGGGTGGGTGGTGGCGGGCGACGGCGCGGTGAGCGCGGTGCGTTGCACAAGGCACTGATGGGGCATGACGGTCTCCGTAGGTGTCGGATGAGGCCATCGTAAGCGGCGCGGCGCTCGCCGGCGCACACGCAAGGATGGCCCTGAGCAGAAACGGATGATCTTTTTCTGCTCGACCCGGGCGGGCCACCGGCCGGCCCGGCAGACGGTCCGAAAACGCGTCACAATGCGCGTTCGACATCCCCATCGACTGGAGGAAGGCCATGAGCGATGCGATTCTCGCGGCGCCGACGGACAACGGCGTCCCGGTCAGCCTGCGCTCGAGCCGCGGGCTTGGCTGGCAGGGCTTCGGCGCGTCGCTGCTGGAAATCCGCGCGGGCACCTACCGGATTCCGGCGGCCGAGCATCACCGGATCGGCGTGCATATCGGGTCGCCCGTTCGCGCGGATTGCGTGTGCGACGGCGAGCGCGTGTCGCGCATCCAGGCGCATGGCGACGTCGACGTGATTCCGGCGGGCCTGCCCGGCCAGTGGACCGACAGCGCCGACTGCCAGATCCTCCATATCGCGCTCAGCGACACGTTCGTGCGGCGGACCGTCGAACAGCTCGAACTGAAGCCGTCGCAGGGGCAGATCCGCCGCCGGCTGCAGGTGCGTGACCCGCGCCTGCAGCACATCGCATGGGCGATGGCCGCCGAACTCGAAGCGGAAGACGCGTCGGATCCGCTCTATGCGGAAAGCCTGTGCACCGCGCTCGTCGCGCGGCTGGTCGATGGCCAGCCGGCGTTCCGCGAGCGCCGCCGCACGCTCGCGCCGAAGGCGGCCGCGCGCGTGATCGACTATGTCGAAGCGAACCTCGACCGGCGCATGACGCTGGCCGAACTCGCGGCGCTCGTGTCGATCAGCGTGCCGCATTTCAAGGTGCTGTTCCGCGAAACGCTCGGGATGCCGGTGCACCAGTACGTCGTGCGGCGCCGGGTCGAGCGCGCGAAGGCGTTGCTGCTCGAAGGCCGGCTCAGCATCAGCCAGATCGCGCTCGAAGCCGGGTTCGCACACCAGAGCCACATGGCGAACTGGATGAATCGCGTGCTGGGGGCGACGCCGACCGAGATTGCGCGGTCGGGGGGGCGGGGTGGGCTGCGGCTCGCGTATGACGGTGAGGGCAGCGGGAGCGGGGCGTAGCGAAGTGATGGCATCGCGGAGGATGTGAGTTGTCGCGTTAGATTCCGGGGCGATTCTCTCCAGCAGGCTGCTGGACAATTGTCGCGCGCGCCCTCATCCGGAAAGCGCCTCATCGGCGAGCCTGCTGACGCGCAACGCATTGAGCGTGAGCGACGCATCGATCGAGGGTGTGCCGTTGCTCGTCGTCGGTAGAGCGTCAGATTCGAAGCGACTGGCGAGGCAGCGGGCGACTCGCATGGCCGCCGCCTCTCTCCAATCGATCATCCTTTCCTGCTGTATTCATCCCTCCCTGCGCGCCGTTCCCGTCGCGCAAACCGACAATCACCCCACCTTCATCCCCTCAGGAGCGAATCGTGTTCGTGATCTTCGGTGCATCCGGCAACGTCGGCCAGTCGACCGTGACGGCCTTGCGCAACGCCGGCCATCCCGTGCGCGCGGTGTTGCGCGACGCACGCCATCGTGAGCATTTCGCGCAGCTCGGCTGCGACGTCGTGATCGCGGAGCTGACGGACGCGAACGCGGTCGCAGCGGCAATCGACGGCGCGCGGGCCGTCCAGATACTGTGCCCGGTACCTGTCGCCGACCCCGATCCGGCCGCGACGATGACGCGGACGATCGACGTCGCGACCGCCGCGCTCGCCGCCAACCCGCCGCCGGTGCTGCTCGCGCTGTCGGACTACGGTGCGGAGCGCGACGGCAATACGGGTATCACCCGGCTGTTTCATCACTTCGAGGAACGGCTGCGGACGATCCCGACGCACGTGACGCTGCTGCGCTCGGCCGAGCATCTGCAGAACTGGACGCGCATCCTGCCGGTTGCGCTCGGCACCGGCGTGCTGCCGAGCTTTCACCATCCGGTCGGCAAGGTGTTCCCGACGGTCTGGGCGCCCGATGTGGGCGTCGTCGCGGCGCGGCTGCTGCTCGATGCGCCGGAAGGCGGCAACGGGCCGCGCATCGTCAGTGTCGAAGGGCCGCGACGGGTGAGCGTGACGGCGATTGCCGATACGCTCGGCGCGGCGGCCGGCCGCGCGATCGTCGCGCATGAACTTCCGCGCGACACGTGGGTGGCGACGCTGCTGCGTGCGGGTCTCAGCGAACGCCATGCGCAGTTGATCGTCGATCTCTACGACGTGCACAACGCCGGGCAGATCGACGTCGAGGCGGGTGTGTCGGAGCGGCTTTACGGCACGACGACGCTGACCGACGCGCTCGCGCAACTGGTGCGCCAGCACGCGCGGTAACAGCGGTGGCGACCCGCATTGCGCATCACGCCGGTCGCCGCACCTTGTTCAGTACCGCATATGAAAGCGACCCGATCACGATCCCCCAGAACGCGGAGCCGAGCCCAAGCCACGTCATGCCCGACGCGGTCGCGAGGAACGTGATCAGCGACGCTTCGCGGTGGTTCTCGTCCTCGAAGATCCCGTGTACGTTCGCGCCGATCGCACCGATCAGCGCGAGCCCCGCGAGGATTGCGACGAACGCCTTCGGCAGCGCGAAGAACACCGCGACGATCGAGCCCGCGAAGAGTCCGCCGAGCAGGTAGATTGCCCCGTTCGCGAGCCCGGCGACGTAGCGCCGGTCCGGATCCTCGTGCGCATCCTTGCCGGTGCACAGCGCGGCCGTGATCGCCGCGACGACGATCGTGATCCCGCCGAAGCACGCGACCACGAGCGACATCACGCTGGTCGCCGTGATGATCGGACGCGCGGGGGTGTGATAGCCGGACACGCGCAGGATCGTCATGCCCGGCAGGAACTGGCCGGTGAGGCTGACGACGACGAGCGGCAGCGCGAGGCTGAGCGTCGTGCCGAGCGTCCATTCGGGCGTGATGAAAATCGGGTGCGCGAGGCTCGCCGACACGTTGCCGAGATGCGTCATCCCGAGCAGCGTCGCCAGCACGGCGCCCGTCAGCAAGACGAGCACGATGCTGTAGCGCGGCAGCAGGCGCTTGAAGATCACGTAGGCCGCGATCATCCCGAACGCGAGCGCGGGCTGCTCCGACGCGGCAGCGAACGCATGCGTGCCGAACGGCAGCAGGATGCCGGCCATCATCCCGCACGCGATGCCGCGCGGAATGTGGCGCACGAGCCGGTCGAAATAGCCGGTCACGCCGATCAGCAGGATGATCAGCGCAGCCGTGATGTACGCGCCGACGGCCTGGTTGAGCGTCAGTTGTGGAAACAGGCCGACGAGCAGCGCGGTGCCGGGCGCCGACCACGCAGTGATGACCGGCACCTTCAGCTTCCAGCTCGCGAACAGGCCCGATACGCCCGCGCCGATCGAGATCGCCCAGACCCACGACGACACCATCGCGTTCGACGCATGCGCCGCCTGCGCGGCCTGGAAGAAGATCGCGAGCGGGCCCGCGTAAGAAATCAGTACCGCGAGAAAGCCCGCGGTAATCGCGGAAACGGACCAGTCGTTGCCGATCGCGCGGATTGCGCCGGGCGGGGTGTTCGGTTGCATCGTCGTGGGGGAGTGCGGCGCGCGGCCGGGAGCAGAGCCGGGGCGAATGATTGTTGGAAGCCCCGGACGAGCCGTCATTCTGGGCATTGCCGGCGTAATTGGCAATGCGCGGGTGTCCGTCAAATTGTCGGCATTTCGTAAGAAATATGCCGCTGAGCGGACGAATCGTAGGCTTCGCCGAACGTCACGTACTGATCTGCACCACCTTGTCGACTACCGCCACCTTCACGCCGCTCCCCGTCGACAACGACGCCGTGCCCTGATCGAACGGATGCACGGGCGTATCGGTCGGCGTCCACGCATGGCGCGCGAGCAGTTCGCGATACCCGCCGCGAATCACGAAGCCGCCGCACTTCCGCGCATACGCGTCGCGACGCATCCGGTACGCGCGCGGCAAGTCGTACCACGGCAGCTTCGGCAGGTCGTGATGGACGAGGTGATAGTTGTTGTTCAGGTACAGCAGCCGCATCGCGAAGCCGGCTTCATTGATCGCGATGCGCGCCTTCGGATGCGGCGCGGCACGATGCTCGTACAGCGAGCGGATCATCGCGATCGACAACGCGGGCCACGTGACCGCGAGCAGGTAATACCACCACGGCACGCCGATCGCCCATTGCAGCCACGCGAGCAGCGCAACCACGCAGGCGACGTGCATCGCCCACATCGGCAGATAGCGAAAGTCGCCGCGACGAAACGCAGCGCATGCATCGATGCCCATCGCAAAGATGCTCAACGGCGGCCCGGCGACGAATCGTCCGATGAAAGTCTTGCGTGCAACCGTCAGCACGCGGCGCCAGCGCGGCAACTGCGCCCAGCGTTCGCGCGTGACGTAGTTCGTTTCGGGATCGACGCCCGGCACGGTCAGGTCTTCGTCGCGGTGATGGTCGAGATGCGTGTCGCGATACAGCGTGTACGGATACCAGACCGTCAGCGGCGGATAGCCGAGCAGCTTGTTCACGCGCGCGGAGCGCGTCGGATGGCCGTGCAGCAGCTCGTGCTGCAGCGACAGATGCCACGCGCCGAGCAGGATCAGCGGCGGCGTCGCGGCCGCGAGCGACAGGGTGCCGTCGCGTACGAGCAGCAGCACGGCGAGCCAGCCGCCGTAGATCGCGACGACCAGCAGCCAGGTCGGCCACTCGGTGCGGGCGGTGAAGCGGGTGTCGAGCGCGGCGATCGCACGCGCGTGGTCGACGTCGAAGTATTCGGCCATGGCGTTGAGGCGGGATTGAATGGGCGGTGCGGGGAACGAGCGGTTGAACCGGTGCGCTCGGCCCGGGTGCGCAGGTGTCTCGCGGATCACGGTCGGCCTGTCCGTTATCACGTGCGATGGCGATGCTCGGGCAGGCATCACGACGGTACCGGGATCGCGCTGGGCGGCCAACCAATCGATTCGCATTTGCTTATCGTCGCGTGGCCGATAAGCTTCGGGCGCGCTGCGCCACGTTCGGCCCCCGTTTTGCCAAGATCGACTCAGATTCCGCTATGCGAGCGGCGATGCGTAGAATGCCCGCATGAACCCATGGATCGCAGTACTGCCGATGTACAACGTGACGCCGCGCCATGACGCGCTATGGCGCGCACTGCTGCGCGACGCGCTCGATGCGTTCGCGAACGCGGGTGGGCCCGTCGATGTCGCGCTTCCGGACGAATCGTTCGACGACCTGCACGCGCTATGGCAGCGCGACGATCTGCTGCTGTCGCAGACCTGCGGCTATCCGTACCGGATGCTGGGCTTGCGCGATGTCGTGCGACTGATCGCGACCCCCGTGTTCGATGCGGACGGCTGCCACGGCGCGCACTACAGCAGCGTGCTGGTCGTGTCGGCACGCGCGCATGCGGGCGGCGCGACGACGCTCGCCGCATGCCGGGGGCTGCGGGCCGCATTCAACGGCGGAGATTCGCACAGCGGGATGAGCGCGCTTCGGCATGCGGTTGCGCCGCATGCGCGCGACGGACGATTCTTCGGATCGGTCACGCCGTTCGGTTCGCATCTGAACGTGCTGCGTGCGCTGGCTTCAGATGAGGCCGATTGCGCGGCGATCGACTGCGTGACGTTCGCGTACGTGCGGGACGCACTGCCCGAATTGCTGAAGGACATCCGGATCATCGGTACGACGGCCGCTGCGCCGGGATTGCCGTTCATCGCATCGCACGCGCTGCCGGAAACGCAGGTCGCCGCGTTGCGGGACGCGCTCGATCACGCGGTCGCGGCCGATGCCGAGCGGGCGCGCGTACTGCGGCTGAAGGGATTCGAACGGTTGTCGTCAGGCGATTACGACACGATTGCGAGGTTCGAGCGCGAGGCGGCCGCGCACGGGTATCCCGCGCTGGCCTGAGCGCTACGAGCGCGCCGTGAAGCACTAGAACGGCAGCGTACCGGGCGGCGCGTTGCGCACGACGGCGAGCGTCGTGCCGATATGGTCTTCGAGCGCGAGCGCCGCGCGCGCATCGGCGCGCCGCATTGCGGCTTCGAACAGGCACGCATGCTCCGCATGCACGTCGCGCTTCGAATCGCCAAGCCCGATGCACACGCGCCGGTACCGTTCGCTTTGCTGCGACAGCATGCGCAGGATCAGGTAGGTCCACGGGGTCGCGGCCGCCGAGATCAGCGCTTCGTGAAAGCGCCGGTTGCATGCTTCCCACGCGGTGCGGTGCTCGATCGATACCGGCTGCTCCCAGGCCGACAGCATCTCGAAGCTTTGCCGCACCCGGTGTTCCCACGCATCGTCGCCGCGCCGCACGGATTCGCGCAGCGCATCGACCTCGATATGGATGCGCAGCCGCGTGATCGCTTCGAGATCGTCGACCGACATCGGCGTGACGCGAAACCCGCGCTGTCCTTCGGCGACGACCAGCGCATCGCTGACGAGCCGCGTGAGCGCCTCGCGCAGCGTGCCCGCGCCGACGCCGTACACGTTCTTCAGGTGCTCGACGCGCAGCTTCGCGCCGGGCGGGTAGTGCCCCTCGATGATGTGCTGGCGAAGCTGGTGGTACGCATGCTCGCTGAGCGTGCGCGCATGCGGTTCCACCGCGTCGTCGGCGGCCGGCTCGCTCGCGGGCGGGGTGTCGTCGGGCAGTGCGTTGGCGAACGGGTGGGCGGGCAGGATGGTGTTCATGTCACGTTTCCTCCTGATCCTGTTTGCGGTTGAGGCGATAGCTGAGCTGCGCGCGCGTCAGCCCGAGCAGGCGGGCGGCGGCCGACAGGTTGCCGTTCGCGCGATCGACGGCCTCGTGCAGCAGCGCGCGCTCGAGGCCGTCGAGCCCGCCGCCGCCCTGCAACTGGTCGAGGATCGTCGCGCAGTCGATCGACAGCGCGGCGGCCGGCTTGATCTGCCCCGCCCGGTCGACGGTTGCGCCGCCGGGCAGCCCGACGCCGGGGAACAGGTCCTTCGCGTCGACCGGCCGGTTCGGGCGCGACAGGATCACCGCGCGCTCGATCAGGTTTTCGAGCTCACGTACGTTGCCGGGCCACCGGTAGCCGCGCAGCGCGTCGTACGCATAGTCGGTCAGTGTGGGCGCCGGCTTGCCGTGCAGCGAGGCGAAGCGCTCCAGCATCGCGTCGGCGAGCAGCGCGATGTCGTCCTGCCGGTCGCGCAGCGGCGGAATCAGCACCGGGTAGACGTTGATCCGGTAGTAGAGGTCGGCGCGGAAGGTGCCGTCGCGCACGGCCTGTTCGAGATCGCGGTTGGTGGCCGCGACGACGCGCACATCCACCTTCCTGCTGTCGGTCGCGCCGAGCCGTTCGACCTCGCCCTCCTGAAGCACGCGCAGCAGCTTGGCCTGCACGTCGAGCGGCAACTCGCCGATCTCGTCCAGGAACAGCGTGCCGCCGTTCGCGCGCTCGAAGCGCCCGGCACGCGCGACCTGCGAGCCCGTGAATGCGCCTTTCTCCGCGCCGAACAGTTCCGACTCGATCAGCGCGTGCGGAATGGCCGCGCAGTTGATCGCGATGAACGGCTTCGCGGCGCGCGGGCTGAGGCTGTGCAGCGCGCGGGCGAAGCGCTCCTTGCCGACGCCCGTCTCGCCGGTGAGCAGCACGGCCACCTTGGTCGGCGCGGCCGTCTCCAGCAGCGCATAGGCGGCACGAAAGGCGTCGGAGCGCCCGACGAGCCGCGTGCGGTCATCGTCGGGCGCGATCTCGAGGCGCAGCGATTCGACCTCGGTCTGCAGGTCGCGGATCGTATTGATCAGCGAATCGGCCTTGAACCACGACGAGATTTCCTCGGCATCGGGCCATTCCTCGGCCGGCTTGCCGACGATCGTACAGTGCGGGTCCTGCATGCCGACGCAGCTCGTTTCCTTGAACAGGATCGTCCGGCCGATGAACGCGCTCGTATAGCCGGTTGCATAGCCGATCAGCATCCAGCACACCGGCTCGGGCTGCGGCCCGAACGTGCGGCGATGCACGTCGGCCTCCCATGAATGTTCCCAGCGGTATTCGCAATAGAACGCGCCCGTCGCGGGATCGGCCTCGAAGCGCAACGGCGTGACCTGCACGGCGCCTTCGAGCATGTGCAGTTGCGGGCCGACATGAAACATGTCGAACAGCGACGCGCCGCTGCGGATCTCGCGGGCGAGCGCGGCGTCCCGTTCGCCGGCGGCGAAGCCGACGCGCGTGAAGAAGCGCCGCGTCTGCGCGGGCCCGACGCTTTCCATCAACTCCTGGCGCAGCGTTGCCAGCGCGCCGGCGTGGAGCAGCACCATCCGCTGTCCGGCGAGCCAGATGCGGCCGTCGCTCGCCGAAAAATGGATCAGCTTGCGCAGGTCGGTGTCCGGCGGCAAGGGGGGCAGGCTGGGCCGCGTCATGTCTCCTCCGTCGAGATTTCTCGTGATTTTCGAAATTTCCGCTCGCGGCGCCCGAACCCGGGCAGCCGTTTGATCATTTCATCAAATGCGCGCTGCCGGGTTGCTCAAATGATGAAGAGGGCCGCCGAATCTGGGGTTCAGCGCTATCGCCCGGGCGCGGTTTCGATTCTGGTTAACCGCCATTGTGGATCGCGAATTTGAACTTTGCGTCAGGGCTTTCCCTGAATTATCGAGATTTTTTGCCGAACCGGCCGCGCGTGGCACGGATGCTGCATTGAAGGACGGCATGGAGGCGACACCGGACATGAATCCAACCGACACCGATCTTTTCCCGCTCGACCCGGGCCGCAAATGCGTCCGCGTGACCGGCACGAACACCCGCGGCTTCGTCGAATTCGAGTTTTCGATCGGCGGCGCGCCGGAGTTGTGCGTCGAGCTGACGTTGCCTCCTGCCGCCTTCGACGCGTTCTGCCGCGAACAGCAGGTCACGCGGCTGGACGTCGAAGCGAACCCATGACCTTGAGGAGCAAGAAGTGACCATCGAGCTGAAGACAGTCGACATCAAGCCGCTCCGGCACACCTTTGCGCACGTGGCGCAGAACATCGGCGGCGACAAGACGGCGACGCGCTACCAGGAAGGCATGATGGGCGCGCAGCCCCAGGCGAACTTCCATTACCGCCCGACGTGGGATCCCGATTACGAGATCTTCGACGCGTCGCGTTCGGCGATCCGGATGGCGAACTGGTACGCGCTGAAGGACCCGCGCCAGTTCTACTACGCGTCGTGGGCGACCACGCGGGCGCGCCAGCAGGACACGATGGAAGCGAACTTCGAGTTCGTCGAGTCGCGCCGGATGATCGGCCTGATGCGCGACGACGTCGCCGCGCATGCGCTCGACGTGCTGGTGCCGCTGCGCCACGCGGCCTGGGGCGCGAACATGAACAACGCGCAGGTCTGCGCGCTCGGCTACGGCACCGCGTTCACGGCGCCCGCGATGTTTCATGCGATGGACAACCTCGGGGTCGCGCAATACCTCACGCGGCTCGCGCTCGCGATGGCCGAGCCCGATGTGCTCGACACCGCCAAGGCGGCGTGGACGACCGGCGCCGCGTGGCAGCCGCTGCGGCGTTATGTCGAGGACACGCTGGTGGTTGCCGATCCGGTCGAACTGTTCGTCGCGCAGAACCTGGCGCTCGACGGGCTGCTTTACCCGCTCGTGTACGACCGCTTCGTCGACGAGCGGATCGCGCTCGCGGGCGGCTCGGCGGTGGCGATGCTGACCGCGTTCATGCCGGAATGGCACACCGAATCGAACCGCTGGATCGATGCCGTTGTAAAGACGATGGCGTCCGAATCCGACGACAACCGCGCGCTGCTGGCACGCTGGACGCGCGACTGGTCCGAGCGGGCCGACGCGGCGCTCGCGCCGGTGGCGACGCTGGCGCTGCAGGACGACGGCCGCGCCGCGCTCGACGAAGCGCGAGAACAGCTCCACACGCGTGTCGCGAAGCTCGGCATCGCGCTCTGAGCCCGGGCCGCCCAACTTTCATCCAGGAAACCAGCATGTCCAACGTATTCATCGCCTTTCAGGCCAATGAGGAGTCCAGACCGATCGTCGAGGCGATCGTCGCGGACAACCCGCTCGCGACGGTGGTCGAGTCGCCCGGCATGGTCAAGATCGATTCGCCCGACCGGCTGACGATCCGCCGCGAAACGATCGAGGAACTCACCGGCACGCGTTTCGACCTGCAGCAACTGCAGGTGAACCTGATCACGCTGTCCGGCCATATCGACGAGGACGACGACCAGTTCACGCTGAGCTGGTCGCACTGAACGCCGCGCCACGCGCACCGACAACACCGGAGACACGAATGGACACGCCTACGCTCAAGAAAAAACTCGGCCTGAAGGACCGCTACGCGGCGATGACGCGCGGCCTCGGCTGGGAAACGACCTACCAGCCGATGGACAAGGTCTTCCCGTACGACCGCTACGAGGGCATCAAGATCCACGACTGGGACAAATGGGTCGACCCGTTCCGCCTGACGATGGACGCGTACTGGAAATACCAGGGCGAGAAGGAAAAGAAGCTGTACGCGGTGATCGACGCGTTCACGCAGAACAACGCGTTCCTCGGCGTGACCGATGCGCGCTACATCAACGCGCTGAAGCTGTTCATCCAGGGCGTGACGCCGCTCGAATACCTCGCGCATCGCGGCTTCGCGCACGTCGGCCGGCACTTCACCGGCGAGGGGGCGCGCATCGCGTGCCAGATGCAGTCGATCGACGAATTGCGGCACTACCAGACCGAAACGCACGCGATGTCGACGTACAACAAGTTCTTCAACGGGTTCCATCACTCGAACCACTGGTTCGATCGCGTCTGGTATCTGTCGGTGCCGAAGTCGTTCTTCGAGGATGCGTACTCGTCGGGGCCGTTCGAATTCCTGACCGCCGTGAGCTTCTCGTTCGAATACGTGCTGACGAACCTGCTGTTCGTGCCGTTCATGTCGGGTGCGGCCTACAACGGCGACATGTCGACCGTCACGTTCGGTTTCTCCGCGCAGTCGGACGAATCGCGCCACATGACGCTCGGCATCGAGTGCATCAAGTTCCTGCTCGAGCAGGACCCGGGCAACGTGCCGATCGTGCAGCGCTGGATCGACAAGTGGTTCTGGCGCGGCTACCGGCTGCTGACGCTCGTCGCGATGATGATGGACTACATGCAGCCGAAGCGCGTGATGAGCTGGCGCGAATCGTGGGAGATGTACGCGGAGCAGAACGGCGGCGCGCTGTTCAAGGATCTCGCGCGCTACGGCATTCGCGAGCCGAAGGGCTGGCAGGACGCGTGCGAAGGCAAGGACCACATCAGCCACCAGGCATGGTCGACGTTCTACGGCTTCAACGCGGCATCCGCGTTCCACACCTGGGTGCCGACGGAAGACGAGATGACCTGGCTGGCGGCGAAATATCCCGACTCGTTCGACCGCTACTACCGCCCGCGCTTCGACCACTGGGGTGAACAGGCGAAAGCCGGCAACCGCTTCTACATGAAGACGCTGCCGATGCTGTGCCAGACCTGCCAGATCCCGATGCTGTTCACCGAGCGCGGCAACCCGCGCAAGATCGGCGCACGCGAATCGGACTACCTCGGCAACAAGTTCCATTTCTGCAGCGATCACTGCAAGGAAATCTTCGATCACGAGCCGCAGAAGTACGTGCAGGCGTGGCTGCCCGTGCACCAGATCCACCAGGGCAACTGCTTCCCGCCCGATGCGGACCCGAGCGCGGAAGGCTTCGATCCGCTCGCCGCCGTACTCGACTACTACGCGGTGGGCATGGGTCGCGACAACCTCGATTTCGAGGGCTCCGAAGACCAGAAGAACTTCGCGGCATGGCGTGGCCAGGCAACGAGCAACTGATCGATCCGCATCCCCTACGCAACTTGAACGAGACCGGCGCACGCGCGCATGCGCGAACGCCGGCCGACAGGAGACAAGCATGGCCGTCATCGCGCTCAAACCCTACGACTTCCCGATCAAGGATGAGGTCGGGAAGTTTCCGGCACCGTTGCTTTACGTGTGCTGGGAAGACCACCTGATGTTCCCGGCGCCGTTCTGCCTGCCGCTGCCGCCGGACCTGCCGTTCGGCGCGCTCGCACGCGACGTGCTGCCGCCCGTCTACGGCTACCACCCGGACTTCGCGAAGATCGACTGGAATCGCGTCGAGTGGTTCCGTTCCGGCGAGCCGTGGGCGCCGGACGCGGCAAAGAGCCTGGCCGGCAACGGCCTCGGGCACAAGGACCTGATCAGCTTCCGCACACCGGGCCTCGACGGCCTCGGCGGCGCGAGCTTCTGACCGCAAGCGCGGACGGACGAACCATCATGAGCCACCAACTTACCATCGAGCCGCTGGGCGTCACGATCGAGGTCGAGGAAGGACAGACGATGCTCGACGCGGCGCTGCGCCAGGGCATCTACATTCCGCATGCGTGCTGTCACGGGCTGTGCGGCACCTGCAAGGTCGCGGTGCTCGACGGCGAGACCGACCTCGGCGACGCGAACCCGTTCGCGCTGATGGACTTCGAGCGCGAGGAAGGCAAGGCGCTCGCGTGCTGTGCGACGTTGCAGGCCGACACCGTGATCGAGGCCGACGTCGACGAGGAGCCGGACGCGGAGATCATCCCCGTCAAGGACTTCGCGGCAGACGTCACGCACATCGAGCAGCTCACACCGACCATCAAGTCGATCCGCCTGAAGCTGTCGCAACCGATCCATTTCCAGGCCGGCCAGTACGTGCAGCTCGAGATTCCGGGGCTCGGGCAGAGCCGTGCGTTCTCGATCGCGAATTCGCCGGCCGACGTGGCCGCCACCGGCGAGATCGAGCTGAACGTGCGGCAGGTGCCGGGCGGTCTCGGCACCGGCTACCTGCACGAGCAACTGGCGGCGGGCGACCGCGTGCGGCTGTCGGGCCCGTACGGCCGCTTCTTCGTGCGCCGCTCGGCCGCGTTGCCGATGATCTTCATGGCCGGCGGATCGGGCCTGTCGAGCCCGCGCTCGATGATCGCGGACCTGCTCGACGGCGGCGTCACCGCGCCGATCACGCTGGTCTACGGCCAGCGCAACGCGAAGGAACTCTATTACCACGACGAATTCCGCGCGCTCGCCGAGCGCTACCCGAACTTCACGTACGTGCCGGCGTTGTCCGAAGGCGCGGCGGATGCCGGTGGCGGAATCGCGCAGGGGTTCGTGCACGACGTCGCGAACGCGCATTTCGACGGCGACTTCTCCGGCCACCAGGCGTACCTGTGCGGGCCGCCCGCGATGATCGACGCCTGCATCACCGCGCTGATGAAGGGCCGCCTGTTCGAGCGCGACATCTATCACGAGAAGTTCATCTCGGCGGCCGACGCGCAACAGACGCGCAGTCCGCTGTTCCGGCGGGTGTGACATGGACGCGGGCCGCGTGTGCGCCACGGTGACGATCGCGCAGACCGACGAGCGCTATGCGTGCGCGTCCGGCGAATCGCTGCTGGCCGGGATGGCGAAGCTCGGCCGGCGCGGCATTCCGGTCGGGTGCCTGAACGGCGGGTGCGGCGTGTGCAAGGTGCGCGTGCTGCGCGGCGTCGTGCATCGGCTCGGGCCGATCAGCCGCGCGCACGTGAGCGCCGACGAGGAGCGCGACGGCTATGCGCTCGCGTGCCGCGTCGCGCCGGACGGCGACGTCGAGCTGGAAGTGGCGGGCCGGCTGAAAAAACCGTTTTTCTGCGGCTCGGCCTGCGCCGGGGCGCCGGTATTCAACAAGTAACCAGGAGGAGACTCACCATGGGTGTGATGCGTATTGGTCATGTCAATCTGAAGGTGATGGACATGGAAGCGGCGCTGCGTCACTACGTGCGCGTGCTCGGCATGCAGGAGACGATGCGCGACGCGGCCGGCAACGTCTACCTGAAATGCTGGGACGAATGGGACCGGTATTCGCTGATCCTGTCGTCGTCCGATCAGGCGGGGCTCAAGCATGCGGCGTACAAGGTCGAGCACGACGCCGATCTCGACGCGTTGCAGCAGCGTATCGAGGCGTATGGCATCCGGACCGAGATGCTGCCCGACGGCGCGCTGCCGGCGGTGGGCCGCCAGTTGCGATTCCTGCTGCCGAGCGGGCACGAGCTGCGCCTGTTCGCGCAGAAGGAGCAGGTCGGCACCGCGGTCGGCTCGCTGAATCCCGATCCGTGGCCCGACGACATTCCGGGCTCGGCCGTGCACTGGCTCGATCACTGCCTGCTGATGTGCGAGATGAACCCGGAAGCCGGCGTGAACCGCGTCGAGGAGAACACGCGCTTCATGGCCGAGTGTCTCGACTTCCACCTGGCCGAGCAGGTCATGGTCGGCCCGGGCAACACGATCCAGGCCGCGACGTGGATGTTCCGCAGCTCGACGCCGCACGACATCGCGTTCGTCGGTGGCCCGCGCAACGGGCTGCATCACATCGCGTTCTTCCTCGACGACTGGGCCGACGTGCTGAAGTCGGCCGACGTGATGGCGAAGAACAAGGTGAAGATCGACGTCGCGCCCACGCGGCACGGCATCACGCGCGGCACGACCATCTATTTCTTCGATCCGAGCGGCAACCGCAACGAGACCTTCGCGGGGCTCGGCTATCTCGCGCAGCCCGACCGCCCGGTCACGACCTGGACCGAAGACGAGCTCGGGCGCGGGATCTTCTTCCATTCCGGTGAGCTGAACGAAGCGTTCACGACCGTCTACACCTGACACGCACAGGAGCACACCGCCATGGCTTGCAACGATTCGACCCGCAGCGTCGTCACGCGCACGATCGACTGGCCCGCCGCGGCGCGCGCCGCGCAGGCGGCGGCAGCGGCCGCCG
>NZ_JAAGPE010000486.1:0-4686 GCF_017104605.1 Burkholderia sp. Ac-20384
GGCCGGCACGGGGCCGCGGGTCGCCGCGCTGCCGGGACTCGGCTGGGGCGTCGCGCTGCTGGTGGCGGTTGCCGCGGCGGGCGGGATGGCATTGTCGGCGCGTCACGCCGACACCGACCGCACGGTCGACGAACTCGTGTCGAGCCATGTGCGGGCCGACCTGTCGGCGCGCGACATCGATGTGATCTCGACCGATCGGCACACGGTCAAGCCGTGGTTCAACGGTCGGATCGACTATGCGCCGCCGGTCGAGGATCTTGCGACGGACGGCTTCGCGCTGGTCGGCGGCCGGCTCGACTACGTCGGGCGGCGACGCGTCGCGGTGCTCGTCTACCGTTACCGGCAGCACGTGATCGACGTCTACGTGCGGCCGGCCGGGGAAGGGCCGGGGGCGCCGTACTCGACCGTGTCGCAGGGTTATGCGCTCGACCGCTGGGACGCGGCCGGGATGACGTGGTGGGCCGTGACCGATGCCGAGCCGTCGGCGCTCGCGGCGTTCAGGACCGCGCTCGATGCGCGGCTCGGCGTCACGCGCACCGAGTGACGGCATGGCGGCGCGGGCTGCGGGCCCGCCGCGCGCTTCTTGTTCCGACCCTGACCGGGAAAGGGCCGAAGATGGGCCCGTCCGCCCGGGCTCATCCCTTCAAGTCTTTGAAAACACGGCCGAATCCGCACGCGAATCGTCGATTGGTCTTGCATGCGCCCCGTATCCGGGTTAGAATCTTCGGCTTCCCACTTGCCACACCGGTTCAGACGCCCGGGTGGCTTTAATCCACAAGGAGTGTGTAATGCGTCATTACGAAATCGTATTCATCGTGCACCCCGATCAAAGCGAGCAAGTGCCCGCGATGATCGAGCGTTACAAGACCACGATCACGTCGCACGGCGGTCAGATCCACCGTGTCGAAGACTGGGGCCGTCGCCAACTGGCCTACATGATCGAGAAACTCGCGAAGGCTCACTACGTCTGCATGAACATCGAGTGCGACCAGACGACGCTCGACGAACTCGAACACGCGTTCAAGTTCAACGACGCCGTGCTGCGTCACCTCATCGTCAAGATGAAGAAGGCCGAAACCGGCCCGTCGCCGATGATGAAGGAAGTTCAGCGCGAAGAAGCCAAGAAGGCGGCTGCAGCTCAGCCGACCGAAGCGCAGGCTTAAGTTCGTCATTCATTAAGCCATCAAGGAGCGCGTCACTCACGTGAACAGGTTGCAATTGACGGCAAGCGTCGTCGAACGCGCACCGGTGCGATATACGCCGGCTGGTGTTCCGATCGCAAGCGCCACATTGCATCACCGCACGGAAGTCGTCGAAGCAGGCATTCCCCGTCAGGTCGAAATGACGATCGAGGCGGTGGCGGCCGGTGAGGCGAGCGGCAAGCTGGAAAGTCGTGAAATGGGCGTCGAAACGCTGTTCACGGGCTTCCTGGCAAAGAAAAGCCGCAACGCGAGAACCTTGGTGTTTCACATCACAGCATTGCAGGACATTGGAAAGGACTGAAATCATGCCCCGCCCGACTGGTAAGAAATTCGACAAGCGTCGTCAGCAACAAAACCCGCTCTTCAAGCGCAAGAAGTTCTGCCGTTTCACGGCTGCAGGCGTCGAGCAGATCGACTACAAGGACACGGAAACGCTGAAGGACTTCATCGGCGAAAACGGCAAGATCACGCCGGCTCGTCTGACGGGTACGAAGGCGCACTATCAGCGTCAGCTGGATACGGCCATCAAGCGTGCGCGTTTCCTCGCGCTGCTGCCGTACACCGATCAGCACAAGGCGTAATCAGGCGACGCAATAAGGAGAATTCGAATGCAAATCATTCTGTTGGAAAAAGTCGCCAATCTGGGTAACCTCGGCGACATCGTCAAGGTCAAGGACGGTTACGCTCGCAACTTCCTGATCCCGAACCGCAAGGCTCGCCGTGCAACGAAGGAAGCGATCGCCGAATTCGAAGTTCGCCGCGCTGAACTCGAAAAGATCGCCGCTGAAAAGCTGGCAGCATCGCAGGCAGTCGGCGAGAAGCTGAACGGCCAGTCGTTCGAAATCACGCAGAAGTCGGGCGTTGACGGCCGTCTGTTCGGCTCGGTCACGAACGGCGACGTCGCGGAACTGCTGAAGAAGGCAGGTTTCGAAGTCGAGAAGCTGCAAGTTCGCATGCCGGAAGGCCCGCTGAAGATGATCGGCGAGCACAGCGTCCAGGTTGCGCTGCATACGGACGTCATCGTCGACATCACGATCAACGTGATCGGCGACCACGCGTAAGCGTACGCGAGCTTTCCGGGCGGCTTCCGCCGTCCGGACAAGGGCAGGCGCCCGGGCAACCGGGGCCTGCCTTTTTTATTGCCTGCTCGCTGGTGGCCGGTATGGCGCCGTCCTGTGTAATTCGCGATAATCCCAACCCATGAACGCGCCGCAAGATCCTCAAATCGAATCGCTGAAAGTCCCGCCGCATTCGGTCGAAGCCGAGCAGTCGGTGCTCGGCGGCCTGTTGCTCGACAACGCGGCCTGGGACCGGATTGCCGACTTCCTGTCGCAGGGCGACTTCTACCGCTATGACCACCGGATCATCTACGAGCACATCGGCCGCCTGATCGCGTCGACGCGTCCGGCCGACGTCGTGACCGTGTACGAAGCGCTGACCACGTCCGGCAAGGCCGACGACGTCGGCGGGCTCGCCTACCTGAACGCCCTCGCACAGAACACGCCGAGCGCGGCGAACATCCGCCGCTACGCGGAAATCGTGCGCGACCGCGCGGTGCTGCGCCGGCTCGTGTCGGTCGCCGACGAAATCTCGGCCGATGCGTTCAACCCGCAGGGCAAGGAAGTCCGTCAGCTGCTCGACGAGGCCGAGTCGAAGGTGTTCTCGATCGCCGAAGACGGCGCGCGCGGCAACCAGGGCTTCCTCGAGATCGGTCCGCTGCTCACGCAGGTCGTCGAGCGCATCGATACGCTGTACCACACGGCAAACCCGAGTGACGTCACGGGCACGCCGACGGGCTTCGTCGACCTCGACCGGATGACGTCCGGGATGCACGGCGGCGAACTGATCATCGTCGCAGGGCGTCCGTCGATGGGTAAGACCGCGTTCTCGATGAACATCGGTGAATACGTGGCGGTCGAGTACGGGCTGCCGGTCGCAGTGTTCTCGATGGAAATGCCGGGCACCCAGCTCGTGATGCGTATGCTCGGCTCGATCGGCCGGCTCGACCAGCACCGGATGCGGACGGGCCGCCTGACGGACGAGGATTGGCCGAAGCTGACGCACGCGGTGCAGAAGATGAGCGAGGCGCAGCTCTTCATCGACGAGACGGGTGGCCTGAACCCGATGGAATTGCGCTCGCGCGCGCGGCGTCTTGCGCGGCAATGCGGCAAGCTCGGCCTGATCATCGTCGACTACCTGCAGCTGATGTCGGGTTCGTCGCAGGGCGAGAACCGCGCGACCGAAATCTCGGAAATCTCGCGATCGCTGAAGAGCCTGGCGAAGGAACTCGACGTGCCGGTGATCGCGCTGTCGCAGTTGAACCGCGGCCTCGAACAGCGTCCGAACAAGCGTCCGGTGATGTCGGATTTGCGTGAATCAGGCGCAATCGAACAGGATGCGGACGTGATCCTGTTCATCTACCGTGACGAAGTTTACAACCCGGACAGCCCCGACAAGGGCACGGCCGAAATCATCATCGGCAAGCAGCGTAACGGTCCGATCGGCCCCGTTCGGCTCACGTTCCTGGGGCAATACACGAAGTTCGACAACTTTGCAGGGGCGCAGACGTTCTACGGCGAGTAACGCCGGTTGTAAAGCCCTAAATCGCCAAACGTTGTATCCAATCCCGGCGCGCGCATGTGCGCGCGTCGCGGCGCGACCGAAAACGGTACAATGTCGCCCGTTTTCGTGACAGTAGTTTGACAATCTCTCAGGAATCCCATGTTCGGTCGATTCATGCCCACCGAGGGCAAGTTCTTTGAACTCTTCAACGCGCACGCGAAGCACATCGTTTCCGGTGGCCGCGAGCTCGAACTGCTGATCGACAATCTCGCCGACGCCGAGATTCACAAGCAAAACGTGCAAACCGCCGAGAAGGCCGCCGACAAGCTCACGCACGAGGCGATCGATCTTCTGCACAAGACTTTCATCACGCCGCTCGATCGCGACGAGATCCACAAGCTGATCACGACGATGGACGACATCCTCGACCTGATGGAAGACGTCGCGACTGCCGTGTCGCTGTACGACGTACGCGCCGTCACGTCGGAAGCGAGCCAGCTCGCGCACATCGTCACGCAGTCGGCCCAGCACGTGCAGCAGGCGGTCGGGTTGCTGTCCGACATGAAGCAGTCGGCGCAGATCCTCAAGCAGTGCGAGGAGATCGACCGCTGGGAGTCGGAGGCCGATCGCGTGCTGCGCGCGGCGATGTCGAAGCTGTTCCGCGAGGAAGACGACGTGAAGACGCTCATCAAGCTGAAGGCGATCTACGAGCTGCTCGAAGAGATCACCGACAAGTGCGAGGACGTCGCGAACATCATCGAAGGCATCGTGCTGGAAAACGCCTGAGCGGACCACGATGCATTCGATACAACTCGCCCTATGGATGGTCGCGACGCTGGTGCTCGTCGCGCTCGTATTCGACTTCATGAACGGCTTTCACGACGCGGCGAACTCGATCGCCACCGTCGTGTCCACCGGGGTG
>NZ_JAAGPE010000487.1:0-4422 GCF_017104605.1 Burkholderia sp. Ac-20384
CGGCGCGGCGCTGGAGCCGGGCGTCGTGCCCCCGGGTGCGGGGGCCGCAAAATGACACGCGGGGTGGCGGGCGCGCGCCACGCGCGCGGCGTCGTGTCCCTCGAGTTCGTGCTGATGCTGCCGTTCCTGCTGATGGTGCTGATCGGCATCATCGATACGAGCCTGATCCTGTGCGACAAGGCCGTCATCACGAACGCGAGCCGCGAGGCGGCGCGCGCCGGGGTCATGCTGCGCGTGCCGATGCTGACCACGACGCAGATCGCCAGCATCGCGCAGAACGCGATGCAGAACAGCCTGATCACCGGCGGCACCGCGACGACCCCGGCGGTGACCGTGACGCAGGCGAACGGCACGACGTCGGGCACCGCGCTGACGGTGACCGTGACCTACACGTATTCGGGGCTCGTGCTGGGTTCCGCGTTCAGCGCGCTCACCGGCCCGGTCACCGTCTCGGCGACGTCGGTGATGCTCTATGAATGACGTGATCGCCACGCCACCCGCCGGCGCCGAACGGCAGCGCGGTTCGGTCGCGCTGTTCTTCCTGCTGTTCCTGATTCCGCTGCTGTCGTTCGGCGCGCTGGCGATCGACATCGCGTGGGTGGTCACGGTGAACAACCAGTTGCAGAACGCGGCCGACGCGGCCGCGCTCGCGGGGGCCGATGCGATGATGTCGCCGAGCGGCGGCGCGGTGAACTGGTCGCAGGCCGCGCCGGCGGCGAATGGCGTGATCGCCCAGAACTCGGCGGCCGGTTCGGCGCTGTCGACGGGTACGGTGACCACCGGATACTGGAACGTGACGCGCAGCCCCGCATCCATGCAGCCGACGACCATCACGCCCGGCCAGTACGACGTGCCGGCGGTACAGGTCACCGTGTCGCGCGCACCCGGCGTGAACGGCGGCTCGATTCCGCTGCTGCTGGGCGGGCTGCTGGGGATTCCCGGCGCATCGGACAGCGCGACCGCCGTCGCGGTGCTGGCGGCGCCGGGCGGGGTCGGGGCAGGCGGGCTGTTTCCGGTCGCGATCGACCAGTGCGTGTACAACCTGTACTGGAACGCGTCGACCAACCAGCCGCTGATCAATCCGCTGACGGGCCAGCCGTTTGAATTCTCGATCACGAACGGCCAGGTCTACGGCCTGCTGTGCATGGGCGGGCAGTGGACGTCGTTCCAGTCGACCGCGACCGACACGACGACGATGGGCGGCCTGATGACAACCGGCAATCCGACGACGCTCAACATCGGCGACAGCATCAATCTCGCGACCGGCGTGAAGGCGACGCTCTATACGTCGGTGCCGGTCGGCACGACGGTGGTGCTGCCGGTCGTCACGCAGACCGCGACCAGCACCACCGTGCCGATCGTCGCGTTCGCGCCGTTCCATATCGACGTGTCGCTCGGCGGCTCGTACAAGTACATCCAGGGCCATTTCGTCGCCGGCGTGAAGATGACGGGCGTCGCGACCGGCGTCGGGCCGTACTACGGCATCTACGTGCCGCCGCGGCTCGCGTTCTGAGCCCCGGGGCCGGCGCGGCGCAGCAGCACGAGGAGCGCGAACAGCGTCACGACCGGGCCGACCTGCGGCCATTGCAGCCACGGGTTCAGGTATTCGACGACCGGCAGCAGCCACATGAGCATGATCGCGGCCTGCTCGCCGCGCAGCCAGCCGTCCTGCCAGCCCGTCGCCAGCATGCACGCGATCGCGATGCCGAGCCAGGCAAGCTCGTAGTGCCACACGTACGGATTTGCCGCGAGCGTGGCGACCGCCAGCACCGCCGCGCGCAAGCGGATGTCGCGCGAGCGCGTCCACACGATGCAGGCGGCGGCGATCGCCAGCGCCGCGATGCACGCCTGCGCGGCATACGCGACACCAGGCGGCAGGCCCGCGAGGCGGAACGCGGCGAACGGCGCCGGCGACGCGAGCCAGAACACCACGCCTTGTTCGAGGAGGAGCGTGCGCGCGATCGCCGTGCCGGCGACGAACAGGTGTAGCGACTCGACGCCGCAGATCAGGACGCTCAACGCGGCGAACGCGGTGGTGGCGAGCGCGGCCCACGCGATCGTGCGCCAGGCGCGCGTGGCGACCAGCACGAACGGAAACAGCAGCGCCATCTGCGGCTTGGCCGACAGCAGGCCGATGCAGAGGCCTGCCCACATCGGCCGACGATCGGCCCAGCAGACGGCCAGCGCCGCGCACGACGCGGTCAGGAACGCGTTCTGCCCGAACATCCCGGTGACGAACACGAACGGGGCGGCGACCAGCGCGAACCCGCCGATGCGCGATGCGCCGGGGATCGCGCCGAGGCCCGATACGCGCGACGCGGCGAAGCCGAGCACGATCACACCGAACGCAACGAACAGCGGATAGCCGATTGCATAGGGCAGCAGCGACAGCGGTGTCACGAGCAGCAGGTTGGTGGGCGGGTACAGCCACGCGACGAGGTCGTCGCGGCGGAACTGCGGGAACAGGTCGGCGGCCAGCCGCGAGAAGGTCGGCAAGTCGTACGCTTGCCACGGCGAGCCGTGCAGCATCACGTACGACGCCGACCAGAACACCGCGTAGTCGGCGCCCGGGCGTGACGACGCGGTGGCGGGCGCGTGACGGACGACGGTTATCCAGATCGCGGCGAACAGCGCATAGCACGCGAGCGCGACCGCGCTGTACGCAACGACGCGCCGCGGTGTCAGCCACGCGCGGACGGGAGGGGCCGCCGATCGTATCGATTGCCGGGCGAGATCCATGCGTCGTGCGCGCGGTTACTTGACGGACGCTTTGCGCGCGACGCCGTGGCCGGCGGCCGCGGGCGGCGCTGTCCGGCGGCGGGCCGCGTGCGTGCGCTTGAGCGGGAACTGCAGCAGCTTCGACGCCGGATGCGCGGCGGCGTCCCGCTGCGCGTGATAGCGCCGCCGCACGAGATAGACCGGGCGCTGCTTCGACTCGTGGTAGATGCGGCCGAGGTATTCGCCGATCACGCCGATGCCGATCAGCTGGATGCCGCCGACGAACAGCATCACGGAGATCAGCGACGCGTAGCCATGCACGGGATTGCCGAACAGCAGCGTGCGCAAGACGATGAAGGTGCCGTAGACGAACGACAGCGCGGCGAACGCGAGCCCGAGGTAGGTCCACACGCGCAGCGGCACGGTGCTGAAGCTCGTGATGCCTTCGAGCGCGAAGTTCCAGCGCCGCCATCCGGAGAATTTCGAGCGGCCGCCGCTGCGCGGCGCACGCGTGTATTCGATGATCTCGGTGCGATAGCCGACCCACGCGAACAGGCCTTTCATGAAGCGCCGCCGCTCGGGCAGCGCGCGCAGCGCGTCGACGACCTGGCGATCCATCAGGCGGAAATCGCCGACGTTCTCGGGCATTTCGACTTCGGAGAGGCGGTTGTGCACGCGGTAGTAGAGCGCGGCGGCCACGCGCTGCATCAGCGGGTCGCACATGCGGTCGGTGCGCTTCGCGGCGACGACCTCGGCACCGGCGAGCCAGCGTTCGATCATGGCGGGGATCAGCGCGGGCGGGTCCTGGAGGTCGGCGTCGATCAGGATCACCGCGGTGCCGGCGGCTTCGTCGAGGCCGGCGGTGAGCGCGGCTTCCTTGCCGAAGCGCCGGGTGAGATCGACGATGCGCACGCGCGGGTCGCCGGCGGCGACGTCGATCAGCCTGCCGAGCGTATCGTCGCGGCTGCCGTCGTTGATGCAGACGATCTCGAAACGGACCGACTCGACCGATTCGAGGATCGGCAGCGTCGTTGCAAAGAATGCATCGATGGCTTCGTCCTCGTCGTGGAACGGCACGACGAGCGAGACCAGTGGCTTTCTGGCATGCGCGGACATACGTCCCCCGAGAGATCCGGCCTGCGCTGCACCGTATGGATCCGGTTGTCGTCCGCGGCAGGCCGGACGACTGGCGTTCTGAACATTGTAGGCAGGATTCGGGGATTCGTAACACGAATCGATGCGGGTGCGGCGGATGCGTCGACGGGGGGCGTCGACGTCGGTATCGTGCGACGCGGCGGCCGGGTTTCGACGCCTGACCGCCCCGCGCGGAAGGAACAGGGCGTCACGCTTCAGCGACAGGGCCGGCCGCGCTCGTAGCGCACGGCGGCGCCAGCGGAGACCGCAACGTGCGCGTGTGCAACGGTTAGCATGTCGACTTGACGACGATGGTCACGGAGACAGCCATGCAAGTCCAGGAGCTGACAGGTGCGCCGCTGGATTACTGGGTCGCGGTCGCGGAAGGCCACGACGCCCCGCGCGTCGATGCGTCCGGGTGCACGTCGATTCGTACCGCGGGCGGTGTGCCGACGCCGTTCGCGCCGTCGTCGGGGGTGGCGGACGGCGGCCCGATCGTCGAGCGCTCGCCGTTCGCCGGATTCGAGCGCGACGGCGGGCGCGGCGCATGGCGGGCCGTGCTGCACCGGG
>NZ_JAAGPE010000488.1:0-4413 GCF_017104605.1 Burkholderia sp. Ac-20384
GGCCGGCTTGTGATGCTCGAACGGGCTGCGATACGGCACGCTCACGCGCTGCGCTTCGACTTCGACGAGATAGAACCCAGCCGATCCGTCGTCGTGCTGCACGCGAAACGCGGGATCGGTACCGTAGTTGTCCTGTGCCTGCGTCAACGCTTCGCGCAGGCTGTACGGAAAGTCCGCGCTGTCGCTTGCGACGGGCAGGTTGTTCTCGATCCACCACGCCACCTCGATCGCGGCGAATTCGCGCTGATCGGCGGGATCACGATCGTGCTCGGGATGGTCGGCCAGCGTGAAGCGCCGGCCGGCATCGATCGCGCGCACCCCGCCTGCAGCATGGAAACGCTTCGCTTGCGACTCCCACTCCTCCATCTTGACCTTTGTCAGATGGTCACCGCGCGTCTGGTCGAGATAGGTGTAGGTACCCGTGTACTCGTAAACTTCGAGTTGATCCGGCAACTCGCCCTGGCCGCCCATCGTCGGCAGCGACGTGCCTTTCGGGTTCGACGGCTGCGAAGGATTCTTGTAGTCGAACGTGCGCGTCGTACGCGTCACGCTCTGCAGCGTGCGCGTACCCGACCATTGAGTGAACGCGTCAGGTTCGCTGGCCGCGTCGCCGCGATAAAAGCGCACGATTTCCGGCGACAGCGGCGCGAAGGCCTGCAGATTGTCGGTGATCACGAGCGTATGCGACTTGCCGTCGTCGGCCTGCTGCCATGCGCAGTAGAGCCCCTCGCTCTCCATCAGCCGATGCACGAAATGCCAGTCGGTGTCGTGCTGGCGCGTGTACGAGCGGTTCGGCAAGGGCTTCGACAGCGCGAAGCGGAAATGCCCCTGCGCCTGCGGGTGCTGGTTCAGCACGTCGCTGATGATCTGGTCGACGGTCGTGTCGTTCCAGAGCCGCTGATCGCGACGAAACTTCAGGAAGTGGGTGAAATCGGCGAACACGAGCTGATAGGTCGTGAGCCCGCCGTCGGCACCGAGCCGGCGCGCGGTATGCACGTAGCCATTGATCGGCCGGTAACCGAGATCGCCCTGCTGGATCCACAACGTGACGGGCTGTGCGATCAGCTTTTTAAGTTCCACATCGCTGTCGGTCGACAGCACGTCGAGCGTGAACTCGTACGCGCGCCCGATTCGTGAGCGGCCGACTGCCCGCTGAACGGTCAGGACGTTGGGCCCCAATGGCGTATCGAGCTTCAGCAACCGGTCCTGCTGAAGCAATCCGCCGCGCAACGCGGCGATTGTGTTCTGCATGTTCATGAACGGCCTTTTTTCTTTTGACACGCCCTCGGATGGCGCGAGCATTCGATTTTGCTCGCGCGATTTTACAGACAAAACTTCGCACGCCCTCAAATCTGACCTGATTTAAACGAGCGGAATCCGATCAGGCCGCGTGCCACGCAGGTGAACGGCAACCACGCCCGCCGTCCGAACATCGATGAAATCGATTGCAATCAGGGCCAATTCCGGTTTCGGCGCGGCCCGGTTGCGAGTAGTGTCTACGTGCCCGTATTGCGGCCCGCCGCGCCCACCCGGCGCGCACCCCACACCACGCTGACCACTGGAGATCTGCGATGAAACGTTCGAAGTTCCTGCTGTCGGGCCTGCTGCTCGCGTCGGCCCTCGGCTTCACGGCCGTCGCCGCGCACGCGGACGACCTGCTCGATTCAGTGAAGAAAGCCGGCGTGCTGCGCGTCGGCCTCGAAGGCACGTATCCGCCGTTCAACTCGCGCGGCACGTCGGGGCAACTCGAGGGTTTCGACGTCGACGTCGCGAACGCGGTCGCCGGCAAGCTCGGCGTGAAGACGCAGTTCATCCCGACCGAATGGAGCGGCATCATCGCCGGCCTGCAGGCCGGCAAGTTCGACGTGATCGTCAACCAGGTCACGATCACGCCGCAGCGCAAGGAAGCACTCGACTTCAGCGAGCCGTACACGTACTCGGCCGCACAGCTGATCCAGCGCAAGGACGACACGCGCAACTTCAAGTCGCTCGACGACTTCAAGGGCAAGAAGCTCGGCGTGACGCTCGGCACCAACTATGACCAGATGGCGCGCACCGTGCCGGGCATCGAGGTGCAGACATATCCGGGCGCGCCGGAGAAGCTGCGCGATCTCGCCGCGGGCCGGATCGAGGCGACGCTCGACGATCGCCTGATGCTGCCGTACATGATCAAGACGTCGAACCTGCCGCTGCGCGCGGGTGCCGTGCTGAACGGCGGCAAGCAGGAAATGGCGATCCCGTTCCGCAAGGGCAACCCGAAGTTCGAGAAGGCGATCAACGACGCGCTCGACTCGCTGCGCAAGGACGGCACGCTGAAGAAGATCTCGATGCACTGGTTCGGCAGCGACGTGACCGTGCCGGTCGCGCAGTAAACGGCCCGGCGATACAACGCGTCACGCCCTTCGTCTCGATGAAGGCGTGACGCTTCCCCTCAAGCCGCTTCGTCGAAGCGCGCCAGCAGCATCTGGCCGATCGGTGTCAGCGCCGGGCGCGCGGCCACGGCATTCATGCGCACCTGCGTATCGTCGACCAGCCGCTTCTCGACCAGCACGGCGAAGGCCGGATTCGACGGATCGACGCTGTCCGGCGCTCGCGCAACGCGCAACAGCATCGAGAATTCATGCGGACTCAGCATGGTCCCTGTCTCCTGATCGTCCGCGGTCCGGTTCGAACCGTCGTCGATCGTATTTTCGAATGAAATGGCGCGATGCATGACCGCTGCGCCGCCGGGAGCGAGATCCCGGTCGGCCCCCACCTGCGACGCGGGCACGTCGTCGCGAGCAGGTTGCGCACGTTCCCGGTCCGGCGGTGCCGCCGCGACGGGAACGTGCAACGTTATGGGCGCACCATGACGCGACCGTGACAGGAAAACGGGGCGCAAATCGGTGCACGTCACGCGCCGTTTCGGTTCGAGGCCGCCACGAGTGACGAAGACGGGGCGTAGCGCCTGCCAGGCCGTCAGTTGCCCGCTCGCCGGCCGTTTCGTACCCTTCATCGCGGATCGACCGAATACGTGTGTTGCATGCCATGGTCCGAGAAAACTCAGACCGGAGCAGCGCCAGCATTTCGCTAAAGCACCTCACCGCAACCGATGTAAAATCGCGCGGGCATTCCTCAGACGCTATCCGAGAGCGCTGCAAATATAACGAAAGGCTTACGATGAACGTGCAGAACCTTGCTGCCGCGCTACGTGGCGGCCTGATTCAGCAGGACCGGCTGTTGAAGCTTGATACACCGCTTGGTGCAAACGCGCTGACGGTACTCCGGGCCGTTGGCCGATCGACAATCGGTCGCGACTATGCCTTCACGCTGGACGTGGTATCGCCCGACAACGCCATCGAGCTGAAAAAGCTCATCGCGCAACCCGTCACACTCTGGCTTTCGCAGGTAAACGGGCAGTATCGCCCCATCCATGGCTATATCTACACGGCACGCCAGCTGGGCGTGGATGGCGGGCTGACGACGTATCAGATCACGCTGCAAGCATGGATGCACGTGCTGAAATTCCGCCGCGATCAGAAGATCTGGATCGACAAGACGGCCGACGACATCGTATCCGACGTGCTGAACCAACACCCGGAAGCGCGCGGCCGGTTTCGGTTCGCACTGTCGCAAACGCTGCCGAACCGGTCGTATACCCGGCAGAGCGAAACTGACTGGCATTTCGTGCACCGCCTGCTTGAGAGCGAAGGCCTGTTCGGTTACTGGGAACAGGCAGACGACGGACAATCGCACACGCTCGTGATCACCGACAGGCTGGCAGCATGTCCGGAGCTGTCGCCAACGACGGTTTCGTATTACCGAGGCGGAACCCGCATCGAAGCAGACGGGTTGACGCAATGGTCGGGTACGCGCACGCTGCAGAGCGTCACGCACACGACACGCACGTTCGACTACAAGAATCCTTCGCAACCGTCGAACCCGAAAGGCACGACACTGCCGACGATGGGCGGACAGGGTGAGTTGCCCGATCAGCTCGAGATCTACGAGTACACCGGCGCGTACACCTTCCAGCAACAGCAGCATGGCGACAGGCTTTCCCACATCCGCATGGAAGAATGGGAATCGCGCGCCAAACGGTTCCACGGCGTGGGGGGCGCGCGAGCCATCGATGCCGGGCGGCGTTTCGCGCTGTCGGGCCATCCCGTACACGATCGCGACCCGGCGGACCAACGCGAATTCGCGACGATTTCGGTGACGTGGTGGATCGAAAACAACCTGCCTGCCACTCGCATGCGGGACTTTCCGCACAGTCTGCACCGCGACATCGACAAGGCCCGGACGAACCGGTCGGGCAACACGCCGACCACCCCGTCGCACGATGACGATTCGGCCGGTTTCTATCTCGTCGAAGTCGAAGCGCAGCGCGTGAGCGTGCCGTATCGCAGCCCGTTCGAGCATCACAAGCCGGAG
>NZ_JAAGPE010000489.1:0-237 GCF_017104605.1 Burkholderia sp. Ac-20384
GGACGAGTGAGTGAAATGGACGAGCTGGAAGGAGAAGGAAGGGTGGGTGTAACGAGTGATATGAGTAGGGAAGCGTGAGTAATGTGGAAGTAGATAATAATGGTTACTGAACACGAGGAGTAAAGGGAGTGAGAAGCGACAGTGTCGGGTGACAGATGGGTAGGGGGGAGGAGAAGAGGGGGGGGGGGGGGGGGGAGGAGGGGGGGGGGGGGGGGGGGGGGGGGGTTTTTTTTTTTT
>NZ_JAAGPE010000490.1:0-4103 GCF_017104605.1 Burkholderia sp. Ac-20384
CGGCCGGGCGGTGCGCGACGCATGCCAGCGGCCGGCCCGTACCGCGCCGGTGAGCGGCGCATAGCCGCGCGCGAGCGCGAGCAGCATGCCGATCGCGTGGTCGGCGACGGTCGACGCATTGGTGCCCGGCGCGTGCGTGACGACGATGCCGCGCCGCGCGGCGGCCGCAATGTCGACGTTCTCGTAGCCGGCGCCGAATGCGCAGACGATTTCGAGTGCGGGCAGGCTTGCCATGCGTGCGTCGTCGAGCCCGCAGGTGCCGTTGGTCACGACCGCGCGGATCGTGCCGGCTGCCGCGAAGTCGGCCGGGATTCCATCCGGGTGATCGTGCAGCACGTAGTCGCGCCGCAGCGCATCGCGCGTCGTGTCGGGCAGCGGCACCAGCGCGAGTACCCCAGGCCGCGCGGTCACGGCTGCGTGCCCGCCGCGCCGGCCGGCACGACTTCCTTCACCGCGCCCTTCCAGCCGTTCGACGTGATGTCGAACACGGTGCCGTCTGGCATCCGGTACTTCACTTCGTAGAACACGTTCGGGTCCTGCTCGTGCCGGCCGGTCAGGTAGGTGCCGCCGGCCGCGACGACGCGCTCGGCGGTCGCATCGACGTCGTCCACCCACATCCCGAAATGGATCACGCCGCGCACGTCTTTCAGGCCCGCATAGCCGGGCACCGTCTCGTCCTTGAAGTTCAGCAGCGCGACGTTGATCGTGCCGTCCGTCATGTAGATCCCGCGCATCGCTTTGCCCGCGCGGCGCATGCCGAACGCGCGCTCGAAGAATTGCGCGGCCGCCTCCGGATCGTCGACCGAAAGCGCGATGTGGCGAAGCTTGTCCATGGGTGTCCTTGAAGAGTGTCGGCGTGCGACGGATGAGTGCGTGGGCGTGACTGTCGCGCAAAAATGCCTGGAATCTCATTGGGTATACTACGTAGTGATTGTGTATACACAAAACGAGATTTATATACCAGAATGGTCCCCATCGCCGTTCGAACGGCGAAACACCGGCTCGCGCCGGCCGCTAGCCGTCATGCAGGGAGGCAGGGGATGCACGCTTGGCAGGAACCGCTGGGGAATCTGTCGGAAGCGCTGAGGGCGCGCTTCGCCGAGATCGGCGCCGTCTGGGGGCTGGACATCGACGCGCACCGCGACTGGGTGATCGATACGTACACGCCGCTCGTCGCCGCGCGGGCGGCGACGGACCTCGGCTGCGAGATCGAGCGCGACATTCCGTACGGGCCTGACGCGCGCCAGCGTCTCGACGTGTTCGTGCAGCACGCGACCCGTCAGGGTGCGCCGGCCGACGTCGTGCTGTTCGTGCATGGCGGCGCGTTCGTGCGCGGCCGCAAGAGCATCAACGGGCTGATCTACGACAACGTGCCGCGCTGGTTCGCGCGCCACGGTTACGTTGCGATCAACGTCGAATACCGGCTGGCGCCCGATGCGCCGTATCCGGCCGGCGCGCAGGACCTTGCCGCGGCGCTCGAGTGGACGCGTGCGCATGTCGCGTCATACGGCGGCCATCCGGGGCGGATCTTCATCGTCGGGCATTCGGCGGGCGGCGCGCATGTCGCCACGTATCTCGGCGATCCGCTGCTCGACGCGCGGCGCGGCGAACGCGTGGCCGGCGCCGTGCTGGTCAGCGCGCGGCTCGCGGCCGACACGCTGCCCGACAACCCGAACGCGGCCGGCGTGCGCGCGTATTTCGGCGACGACCCGTCGCGCTACGCCGCGCGCTCGCCGCTCGCGTACGCGGAGCGCATCGACGTGCCGCTGATGATCGTCGTCGCCGAATACGAGAACCCGTATCTCGACGTGTACGGCGCCGCGTTCTTCGAGCGTGTCGCGCGCGCGCGGCAGCGCGAGCGCCGCCCGGGGCGCACGCCGCGCTTCATGCAGATGCCGCGCCACAACCACACGTCGGTGGTCGCCCATTTCGATTCGGGCGAAACGCTGCTGGGCGACGCGATGCTGGATTTCTTCAGCGCCTGCGCATGACTGCCCGCCGATCGACTCATCCAACCGGAGACTCCCGCATGTCCGCCTTCGCCACGCCGCGCGTGTTCGCGCCCGTCCTCACGCCGTTTCGCGCCGACGGGTCGATCGACGCGCCGCGCTTCGTCGCGTTCTGCCGCTGGCTGGTCGGGCAGGGCGCGGGCCTCGCGCCGTTCGGCACCAACAGCGAGGCGAACTCGCTGAGCGTCGCCGAGCGCTGCATGCTGCTCGACCGGATCGCGGCCGCCGACATCGATCCCGCGCAGGTATTGCCCGGCACCGGCGCATGCGCGCTGCCGGATGCGATCGCGCTGACGCGCCACGCGGTCGAGGCCGGCTGCGCGGGCGTGCTGATGCTGCCGCCGTTCTTCTACCAGGGCGTGAGCGATGAAGGATTGTTCGCGTATTACGCGGGCGTGATCGACGCGGTCGGCTCGGACCGGCTGCGCGTGCTGCTGTATCACATCCCGCAACTGACGGGCGTGCCGATCACGCACACGCTGATCGAGCGGCTGGTCGCCGCGTATCCGCGCACGGTGGTCGGGATCAAGGACAGTTCGGGCGACTGGGCGAATACGGTGACGATGCTCGAGCGCTTTCCGGGCTTCGCGGTGTTTCCCGCGTCGGAGGCGCTGCTCGGGCGGGCGCTGCCGCTGGGGGCGGCCGGCTGCATCTCGGCGACCGCGAACCTGCAGCCGCACGCGATCGCGCAACTGCTCGCGGCGCCGACGGCCGTCGAACGCGCAACGTGGGAAGGGCGCGTGTCGACCGTGCGCACCGCGCTGCAATCGCCGTCGATGATTGCCGCGTTGAAGGCCGTGGTCGCGCATTTCACGCGGCACGGCGACTGGGCGCGCGTGCGCGCACCGCTTACACCGCATGCACCGGCCGACGTGCGCGCGCTGCTCGCGCAGCTCGACGCGCTCGGCTTCACGATGCCGTCGATCGACGAGGCACGTGCATGACGCGGCTCAACGCGATGCGCGGCCGCGCCGGTGTGCCGTCAGATCGATTCGCGCTCGTTGCGCTGGCGCTTGAGCCGGCCGAGCACGACGATCGACAGCCGAGCGGTGTGGTCGCGCATCGCGTTGTACGCGCGCTCGGGTTCGGCGGCGAGGATCGCGTCGACGATCTCGCGGTGCTCGTCGGTGGCCGCCTCGAAACGCTTCGGCGACGCGGGTTGCGCGGCGCGAAAGCCCGCAAGGCGCTGCCGCTGCACCGCGATGATCGACGCGAGCGACTTGCTTTGCGCGCCCTTGCAGATCAGTTCGTGGAATTCGCGGTTGAGCTGGAAGTACTCGGCCTCGTCGCCGCGCGCGATCGCTTCGTTCATCTCGACCTGCAGCTCCTCGAGCTGCTTCTTCTCGACGACGCTCATCCGCTGCGCGCTGAGCCGGCAGCACAGCGCCTCGAGCTCGCACATCGCTTCGAGCATGTCGGCGAGTTCGTCGAGGCTGAATTGCGCGACCACCACGCCCTTGCGCGGCGTCAGTTCGACCATCCCGCGCGCGGCCAGCTCGCGCAGCGCTTCGCGGATCGGCGTGCGCGACGCGTTGAACCGCTCGGCAAGCGCGATTTCCTCGAGCTTCTGCCCCGGTTCGAGCGTGCCGTCGATGATCTCGTCGAACAGCAGGCGATAGATCTTGGAAGAGAGCGTGGTCATCGTGTCGTGTGTGGTGTGGACAGCGCCGGCGGCCATACCTGCCGGCCGGGAACCGCGCGAAAAGGCGTGGCCGCAGGGCCGGCCCATTATGCGCCAGCCGCCGGGGCCGCTCAATTTGCGGGGCGCGGCGCCGGACCGGACCCGCCGCGCAGGGTACGCGGAATTCGTTTCCGACCCGATAGGAGTATACGAGAAATATCAAATGAATACACGAGTGATTTATTGTATACGCGTCACTCGTCCCCGCTTGACGACGACAAAAGAGGACAACCGTGATCTGGTTCGGTATCGCAACGTATGAACTGAATGGCCGCGTCGCGGCAGGGCTCGCGATGGAGGGCGCGCTGTACGACGCGCAGGCCGTGCTGCAACGGGCAACCGGCGACGATGCGCCGCTCGACGTCGACACGCTGGTCGCGGACTGGCCGTTGCGCGGCGCGCAGACCGTCGCG
>NZ_JAAGPE010000491.1:0-4231 GCF_017104605.1 Burkholderia sp. Ac-20384
GGCGGCGCCGGCGCCAGCGCCAGCGCCGGCAGGTTCGGCCGACGTGGCCGCTGCGTCATGCGTCGCGGCAGCAGCGCCGGCGCGCGCGGCCGAGGCGTCGATGAAACCCAGCGTATCGAACAATTGCGTCATCGCTTCGCTCCGTTGCGTTCAGGCATGCGCGGGATGCGCGGGCTCGGATACGGCAGCCGGCCGATGCTGCGCGCCGGTATGCCATGCAGGCAGGCGCGGCCCCTCGCCGAACAGCTTCTCGCGCAGCGTCGGCGCGGGATCGTAGTCTTCCTTGTAGACGCCGCGGTTCTGCAGCTCGGGCACGACCCAGTCGACGAAATCCTCGAACGATTCGGGCATCACGGTGCGCGTCAGGTTGAAGCCGTCGATGCCGGTCTCGTCGATCCACGACTGCAGCTCGTCCGCGACCTGCGACGGCGAGCCGATGATCGGCGCATAGCGGCCGCCGAGCGACATCTGTTCGAGCATCCGCCGCACGGTCCACGTGCCGGTCGTGCTCTTGCGCGAGATCGCGTCGACGGCCGACTGGATCGAATCGGTCTTCACATACGAGATCGGCTCGTCGAGGCCGTACTTCGCGAAGTCGATGCCGGTCGAGCTCGCGAAATGCGCGAGGCCGGCTTCGGGGCTCGCGTAACGCCGATATTCGTCGAACTTCTCGCGCGCGAGCCGTTCGGTTTCGGCCGTCACGACGCTCACGCCCGCGAAGATCCGGATCGATGCCGGGTCGCGCCCCTGCCGTGCGGCGGCCGCGCGGATGTCGAGTGCCGCCGCGCGCGCGGCGGCCTTGCTTTGCCCGTTCACGAACACGCATTCCGCGTGACGGCCGGCGAACTCGACGCCGCGCGCGGACGAACCGGCCTGGTACAGCACCGGCGTGCGCTGCAGCGACGGCTCGCTCAGGTGAATCGCGTCGAGCGAATAGAACGGCCCGTCGTGCTTCACGCGCCGCACCTTGCCCGGCTGCGCGAACACGCGCGCCTGTGCGTCGCGGATCACCGCGTCGTCGTCCCAGCTCTGTTCCCACAGCTTGTAGACGACGTCCATGTAGTCGTCCGCGCGCTCGTAGCGGTCGTCGTGGCCGATCTGCTGCGCGAGGCCCATCCCGCGCGCGGCGCTGTCGAGATAACCGGTGACGATGTTCCAGCCCACGCGCCCTTTCGTCAGGTGATCGAGCGTCGACATGCGGCGCGCGAACAGGTACGGCGGCTCGTAGGTCAGGTTCGCGGTCACGCCGAAGCCGAGATGCCGCGTGACCTGCGCCATCGCGGGCACCACCAGCAGCGGATCGTTGACGGGCACCTGAACGGATTCGCGCAGCGCGGCATCGGGGCCGCCGCCGAACACGTCGTACACGCCGACGATGTCCGCGAGGAAGATCCCGTCGAACTTGCCGCGTTCGAGCGTCTTCGCGAGGTCGGCCCAGTAGTCGAGATCGGTGTAATGCGCGGAGCGGTCGCGTGGATGCGTCCACAGCCCGTGGTTGATGTGCCCGACGCAGTTCATGTTGAACGCGTTGAGCAGGATCTTCTTGCGGTTCGCCGTCGTCATGCCGCCTCCGTCACCACGCAATCGCGTACAGCGAGCCGAACGCGTGGTCGAGCGCCTTGCGCACGGCCGGCGACTGCTGGTAGATCGCGATGAACTTGCGGATGCGCGGATCGTTCACGCTGTCCGGCCGCACGACCCACTGGATCGCGAAGATCTTGTTCTCGGTGCCGTCGAACAGCAGCGCGCTGTTCGGGTCGGTCGTGCCGGCGAGCTTGATGAAGCTCGGGTAACCCTGCGCGAGATCGACGTCGTCGAGCGAACGCGCAAGCTGCGACGCTTCGAGCGGAATGATCTTCAGGTGCTTCGGGTTCGCGACGATGTCGTGCGTCGTCGCGCGGTAGTCGGCGCCCGGCTTCAGCGTGATGAGCCCCGCGCGCTGCAGCAGCAACAGCCCGCGCCCGCCGTTCACCGGATCGTTCGCGATCGCGACCTTCGCGCCGTCCTTCAGCTCGCTGAAGCTTTTCACCTTCTTCGAATAGAGGCCGATCTTCATGATCGTGCCGGGCGCGATCGACACGAAGTTGTAGCCGCCCTGCTTGTTCGCGTTCTCGAGGAACGGGATGTGCTGGAAGTAGTTGACGTCGATGTCCTTGTTCGCGAGCGCCGCGTTCGGCGTATTCCAGTCGGTGAATTCGACGATCTTCACGTCGAGCCCCTGCGCCTTCGCCTCCTTCGCGGCGACCTTCAGCGCCTCGATCTGCGGGCTGGTCGAGATGCCGACCTTCAGCGGCGCGGTGTCGGCGTGCGCGCCATTCAGCAGCGCGACGCCGAGCATGGCGGCGGCCAGCAGGCGCGCGACGCGGCCGGCGGAAAAGCGGGCGGAAAAAACGGCATGCAGCATGGAAACCACTCTCCTGTCCAAAGACGGTATCGATGGATGAGCAACGCCGCGGCGAGCGTGCGGGCGCTCTCCGGACAGGGGTCAAACGCATCGGAAAAGGATCAGCCGATGATAGAGAGCGGCGCGGGGACGGTCTACGAAGCGATTGTGCGAAGAAAATCGCGGGCGGCGATATGGCCGGCGGACGCGCAGGATCGGGTGCCAGGCCGGCCGCCAGGCCGAAATCTCGGCCTGGGCGCCGCGCGAATTCCGAAATCTCGGCCAACCGGCCGGCCCAGCCTTTCCGCAGACGAAATAAACCCCTTATAAATCAATGCATTAAAAATATTCCGGCAGGCCGGATTTCTGGCACGGGGGTTGCGTAATAGACGGCACACGATGCCGCGAAGCGATGCAGGCATTCCAACATCAGGAGACACGTCTTGCAGACCTCAATCCAATCCCCGTCCCATCCGGAGCCGGTTTCCGACGCCGTCGCCACCCCGCGCGAGCGCTTCTGGCCGGAAGGCTGGTGGAAACTGATGGAAATCCGCATCGGCATCATTCCGCTGCCCGTCTACTTCATCCTGCTCGCGCTGATCGTCGGCTTCGCCGTGACCGGCAAGGTACCCGGCGAGATCTCGATGGCGATCGCCGTGCTCGCGTTCTTCGGCTTCACCTGCGCGGAACTGGGCAAGCGCCTGCCGCTGCTGCGCAACATCGGCGCGGCCGCGATCTTCGCGACCTTCGTGCCGTCGGCGCTCACCTACTACCACCTGCTGCCGAAGCCGGTGCTGAACCTCACCGTCGAATTCACGAAGTCGACCAACTTCCTGTACCTGTTCATCGCGTCGATCATCGTCGGCAGCATCCTGAGCATGGATCGCCGCGTGCTGATCCAGGGCTTCGTGAAGATCTTCATCCCGCTCGCGGCCGGCTCGGTCGCGGCCGCGATCGTCGGCACGGCGGTCGGCACCGCGCTCGGCCTCGGCGCGCGCCACACGCTGCTCTACATCGTCGTGCCGATCATGGCGGGCGGTGTCGGCGAAGGCGCGATTCCGCTGTCGATCGGCTATTCGGAACTGATGCACCTGCCGCAGGGCGAGATGTTCGCGATGGTGCTGCCGCCCGTGATGCTCGGCAGCCTGACCGCGATCATCCTGTCGGGCGCGCTCGACATGCTCGGCAAGCGCTACCCGCACCTGACCGGCAACGGCCGCCTGCAGGTCGGCGAATCGGGCGACATGACGCCGGAGAGCGAGGAGATCCGCGGCCACGTCGACGTCACGCACATCGCGGGCGCCGGCATCACGGCGATCACGCTGTACCTCGTCGGCCTGATGGCGTTCAAGCTGTTCGGCCTGCCCGCACCGGTCGCGATGCTGTTCCTCGCGGTGCTCGTGAAGCTCGCGCGCGCCGTGTCGCCGCCGCTGCAGGAAGGCGCGTTCGTCGTCTACAAGTTCTTCTCGACCGCCGTCACGTATCCGCTGCTGTTCGCGATCGGCGTCGCGATGACGCCGTGGGACAAGCTGACCGCCGCATTCACGATCGTCAACGTCGTCACGATCGTGTCGACCGTCGCGACGCTGATGGGCACCGGTTTCGTGGTCGGCCGCCTGTTGAAGATGTACCCTATCGACACCGCAATCGTGAACGCCTGCCACAGCGGGCAAGGCGGCACCGGCGACGTCGCGATCCTGACTGCCGCGAACCGGATGCAGCTGATGCCGTTCGCGCAGATCGCGACGCGGATCGGCGGCGCGATCGTCGTCACGGTCACGCTGATCCTGATCGCACACTTCGGATGACGCGCCGCCGCGCGCACCGTCGCGCAGGCCGCTTCGCACG
>NZ_JAAGPE010000492.1:0-4386 GCF_017104605.1 Burkholderia sp. Ac-20384
TGTCTCTGTCAGTCGTGTCTTTTTTTTTTTAAAGGCTCCGCCGACCCCCGAGATCTACACAGTATCTTACCCTCTTCCCCTCCCCTACGCTCTTCCGATCTGGGCTGGCCGCCGCGCTCGACGATCCGGCGCGCGGCGGCGTGCCGTGGGGCGGGGTCACGTTCTCGTCGCTGACGAGCCTGCGCGGCCTGCCGTATCGCGTCGTCTGCCTGCTCGGGATGGACGATGGCGTGCTGCCGAGCCTCGCGCGCGCCGATGAATTCGACCTGATGGCCGTGTTGCCGAAGCTTGGCGACCGGCAGCGCCGCGACGACGAGCGCAACCTGTTTCTCGACCTGCTGCTCGCTGCGCGCGACCGGTTGATGATTGCGTACACGGGCCGCAGCATTCGCGATAACGCGCCGCTGCCGCCCGCCGCACTCGTCGACGAACTGCTCGACCACCTCGCACTCGTCACGGCCGGGCCCGACGCGCCGCCGGACGCGGTCGATGCCGCGCGGCGCGCATTCGTCGTGGAGCATCCGCTGCAACCGTTCGCGGCCGCGTATTTCCAGCCCGGCAGCGCACTCGTTTCCTACGACGCCGAACGTGCGACGCTCGCGACGCTGCTGGCGTCCGAGGCATCGCGCGACGGGCCGCGCGAGCTGCCGTTCTTCGCGCAGCCGCTGCCGGCCGAACCGGTCGAGCCGGTCGCATTCAGCGAATTCGAACGCTTCTGGCGGCATCCCGCGCGTGCGCTGCTGCGCGCGCGGCTCGGCATCGTGCTCGCCGACGCGCAGGCCGAACTGCTCGACACCGAGCCGTTCGCGCTCGATTTCGCCGGCAGCGATGCGCTCGCCGAGCGCGTGCTGCCGTTGCTGATCGAATCGGACGAGGGCGGCGTGCACGATCACGCGCTGCGCATTGCGGACGCGAGCCCCGAACTGCCGGGCGGCGCGACGGGCGCCGTGTGGCGCGACCAGGCGCTTGGCTCGATGACGCAGCTCGCATCGAACGTGCGCCGCGCGCTGGCCGACGGGATGGAGCGGCGGCCGTTCTCGCTCACCGTCGTGCCCGCCTGGCCCGACACGGAACAGGCGCTGTTCGGCGCCGACGACGCGCTGCTGTCGGGCGACGCGGTGAGCGCGCCGCTCGAACTGCACGGCACGCTGAACCGGCTCACGCCAGCCGGGCAGATCATCTACCGCTATGCGCGGCCGAGTGCGCGCGACTACCTGTCCGCGTGGCTCGCGCATCTCGTCTACTGCGCGGTGGATCCTGGCGGCCCGCGCCGCACGCTGTGGTTCGGCAGCGGCGGTGCATTCGAGCTGACGCCCGTCGCGGCGCCGCTCGAGCAGCTCGCTCCGCTGGCCGCGCTGTTTCGCGCGGGGCGGCGCATGCCGCTGCGGTTTTTCCCGCGCAGCGCGTGGGCGCGGGTGTCCGACGGCGAAGCCAAGGCCGCGAGCGTCTGGATCAACGAGCGGGTCGTGAGCGAGGCTGACGATCCGGCCATCGCGATCGCGTGGCGCGGGGCGCATGCATCGCTCGACGAGCCGTTCGGCACGCTCGCGCGGCTCGTGTTCGATCCGCTCGTCGAGCATCTGAAGGAGGTTGCATGAGTGCCGTGTCGCAGCCGCAGCAGGCGCTCGAACTCGACGTGTTCGCGTGCCCGCTCGACGGCGTCAACCAGATCGAGGCGTCGGCCGGTACCGGCAAGACCTGGAACATCTGTGCGCTGTATGTGCGCCTGCTGCTGGAGAAGGATCTCGGTGCGGACGAAATCCTCGTCGTGACCTTCACGAAGGCGGCGACCGCCGAACTCCACGAGCGGATTCGCGGCCGGCTCGCGCAGCTTGCGCATGCGCTCGACACGGGGGACGACGGCGGCGATCCGTTCATCGAGCGTCTGCTCGAAACCACGCTCGGCGAAGACGGCGCGCTCGACCCCGAGACGGCCGCGAAGCGGATCCGGCGCGCGCTGCGTGCGTTCGACCAGGCCGCGATCCACACGATTCACGCGTTTTGCCAGCGTGCGCTGCAGGAAGCGCCGTTCGCGGCGGCGATGCCGTTCGCGTTCGACATGGAGGCCGACGACGCGTCGCTGCGCTTCGAACTGGCGGCGGATTTCTGGCGCACGCGCGTCGAACCGGCGGCCGCGCGCTGGCCGGGCTTTGCGACCTGGCTCGTCGAATCGGGCGCCGGCCCGGCTGCGCTCGATGCGCAGCTTGCGCGCCGGCTCAAGAAGCCGCTTGCCGCGCTGCGCTGGGACGGCGTGACCGAGCCGGACGAATCGGCCGAGGCGGCGGCTGCCGAATGCTTCGCCGAGGCCGAGCGGATGTGGGCGGCCGAGCGCGAAGCGATCGAAGCGTTGCTGCGCACCGCGCAGCCCGCGCTCAACCAGCGCTCGCACAAACCTGACGCGGTCGCCGATGCGTTGGCCGCATGGACCGCGCATTTCGCGCAGGGCGACGCGACGGCTGCGCTGCCGAAGGCTGCGCTGAAGCTCACGCGCACCGCGCTCGTGAAGGCCACGAAAAAAGGCGGCACGACGCCCGAACACGCGTTCTTCGACGTGGCCGACGCGCTCGAAGCGGCCGTGGCCGCGGCCGAGGCCGCGCAGCGTGCGCGCTGGCTCGCGCTGATCGCCGAATGGCTCGACATGGCGCCGGGCGAGCTGGCCGAGCGCAAGCGCACGCGGCGCGTCGTCTCGTTCGACGATCTGCTCGCGAACCTGTACCACGCGCTGCATGCGCATCCGTGGCTCGCCGAGACGCTGCGCGCGCGCTATCCGGCCGCGCTGATCGACGAGTTCCAGGATACCGACCCGCTGCAATTCGCGATCTTCGACCGGATCTTCGCGCCGGGTGGCCCGCTGTTTCTGGTCGGCGATCCGAAGCAGGCGATCTACAGCTTCCGCGCGGCCGATCTGCATACCTATCTTGCCGCGCGCGCACGGGCGAGCGAGCGCTACACGCTCGCGGTCAACCAGCGTTCGACGCCCGCGATCGTCGATGCGTGCAACCGCTTCTTCATGTCGAATCCGCGCGCGTTCGTGCTCGACGGGCTCGACTATTACGCGGTGCGCGCGGGCACGCGCGTGCGCGCGCCGTTCGTCGACGCAACCGATCCGGGCCCGGCCGGCGACTTCCGGGTGTGGGCATTGCCGGGCGGCGAAGGCACGTTGCTCAAGCGCGATGCGCAGGCACAGGCCGCGCAGGCCTGTGCCGCCGAGATCGCGCGGCTGATGCGCGGCGCGCGCGAAGGGCGCGTGCGGCTCGGCGATACGCCGCTGTCGCCGGGCGACATCGCGGTGCTGGTCCAGACGCACCGGCAGGGCAGTCTCGTGAAGCGCGTGCTGTCCACGTGGGGCATCGGCAGCGTTGAACTGGCGCAGGCCTCGGTGTTCTCGACCCATGACGCCGAGCAGCTCGAACGCGTGCTGGCGGCGATCGATGCACCGGGCGACCTTCGGCGTTTGCGTGCGGCGCTCGCATCCGACTGGTTCGGCCTCGATGCCGGCGCGCTGTGGCGGATGGAGCAGGGCGACGGTGATGCGCAACGTGACGCATCGGCGGCGGATAGCGCCGACGCTATGAGCTGGGTCGAGCGCTTTTCTCGGTATCGGTTGTTGTGGCGCGAACGCGGCTTTGCGGTGATGTGGCGCACGTTCACGCGTGAGCTGCGGATTGCCGAGCGCCTGATGGCCGGCGCGGACGGCGAGCGTCGCGTGACCGACATCAACCATCTGGCCGAACTGACGCAGGCGCGCGCGTCCGCGCAACCGGGCATCGCACCGACGCTGCGCTGGCTCGCCGCGCAACGGCTCGACGGCGGTGGCGAGGAAGCGCAACTGCGTCTCGAATCCGATCGCAACCTCGTGCAGATCGTCACCGTGCACAAGTCGAAAGGTCTCGAATACGCGATCGTGTTCTGTCCGTTCCTGAACGACGGCGGGTTGCGCGAGCCGCCCGCGTCCGCGCTGCCCGATGCGCGCGAGTATCACGACGATGCGGGCGACGCGGTGCTGCATTACGGGTGCGACGACGAGGCGGCCGAGCATGCGGCGCGGCAGGCGCTGCGCGAGCAGGCCGCGGAGCGCGCGCGGCTCGTCTACGTGGCGCTCACGCGTGCGGTCTATCGTTGCTACGTCGTCGCCGGGCCGTACCTGTCGTCGCGCTCGACGCGCGAAGCGCGGCGCAGCGTGCTCAACTGGCTCGTGGCCGGCGCCGGACAGTCATTCGATGCATGGCTCGACGAGCCGCCCGACGAAGCCGCGCTCGATACGGCGTGGCAGGCGCTTGCGGGCAGATCGGAAGAGCGTCGTGGAGGGGAAGAGTGTAAGATACTGGGTAGGTCTCGGTGGTCGCCGGATCAATAAAAAAAAAAAAAAAACAAGAGAAAAGAGAC
>NZ_JAAGPE010000493.1:0-4042 GCF_017104605.1 Burkholderia sp. Ac-20384
TGCCTCGACACGCCCGCGAGCGTCGAGACGGTCACGGCCGGCACGATCGACGCGCGCGGCGATCGCACGGTGCTCGATGCGGTGACGCGCACCGCGGGTTTTTCGAGCGCGATGGCGCCCGGCACCGGCGGCACTGCATTGAGCGTGCGCGGCTTCAGCGGGCAGGAATCGGTGATGACGCTGCTCGACGGCGTGCGGCTGATGCCGGCCGCCGGCACGATCACGTTCCCGTTCGATACATGGTCGGTCGAGCGCATCGAGGTGCTGCGCGGCCCGGCGTCGGTGCTGTACGGCGAAGGGGCGATCGGCGGTGTCGTGAACGTGGTGCCGAAGCGGCCCCAGCGCACACGCGAGACGACGCTGCAGATCGGTGTCGGCCCCGACGGCGCGAAGCGCGCCGCGTTCGATACGACGGGCGCGCTCGGCCCGCAGCTGTCGTATCGCTTCTACGCGAGCGATGCGCGCGCGAACGGTCTCGCCGAGCGGGCCGATACGCATACGACGGCCGTCGGTGGCGCGCTGAAATTCGACGTGAGCCCGAAGCTCACGCTGACGCTCGACTTCGACTACGGCCGCCAGATGCCGGCGACCTACTATGGCGTGCCGGCGCCGAACGGCGTGCTCGATCCGTCGCTGCGCAAGCTCAACTACAACGTCGGCGATGCGACGATTTCCTACTACGACCAGTGGACGCGCCTGTCGGCCAGCTACCGGCCGACGGCCGGCGTGACGATCGACAACCAGCTCTACTACCTGACGTCGAACCGCCACTGGCGCAATGCGGAATCGTATGCGCTCGATGCCGCGACGGGTCTCGTCACGCGCAGCGACTATCTCGACATCGGCCACCATCAGCGGCAGATCGGCGATCGGCTGAGCGCCCGCTTCGACGGGACGCTGTTCGGCCGCGCGAACCGCTTCGTCGTCGGCACGGAATTCAGCCAGATCACGTTCAGCGGGACCAACAATTCGCCGTACGGCGGTGAATCGACGGTGCCCGCGCACGGCTTCGATCCCGGCGTGTTCACGAGCCCCGACCCGACGGTGCCGCAGTTCAGCACGCGGGCGCGGCAGGCCGCGGTGTTCGCCGAGAACCGGCTCGAAGTGCTGCCGCGGCTCGCGTGGGTGAGCGGCCTGCGCTACGACCACATCGCGTTCAGCCGCGAGCAGGCGGCGACCGGTGCGGGCTTCGACAAGCGTTTCGCGAACGTTGGCTGGCGCACGGGCTTCGTGTTCGAAGTCGCGCCGACGCTCAGCGCGTATGCACAATACACGACGGGCGCGGAGGGCCTCGGTTCGCTCGTGACGCTGTCCGCGTCGCAGGCGAACTACCGGCTCGCGACCGGCGAACAGTGGGAAGCCGGCGTCAAGCAGACGCTGCTCGACGGCCGCGCATACTGGACGTTCGCCGTGTACGACATCACGAAGCGCAACCTGCTGAGCACCGATCCGTTCAATCCCGCGCTGCGCCAGCAGGTCGGCTGGCAATCGTCGCGCGGCATCGAGCTGACGGGCGGTGCGCGGCTGCCGCACGGCTGGACGGTCGATGCGAACGTCGCGCTGCTGCGCGCGCGCTATGACGAGTTCAACCAGAAGGTCGGCAGCGCGACGGTGTCGCGCGCCGGCAATGCGCCCGCCAACGTGCCGCAGCAGACGGCGAACCTGTGGCTCGGCTGGGCGTTTGCCGAGCGCTGGCAGGCGAACGCGGGCGTGCGTTACGTCGGCGCGACGTACGGCGACGACGCGAACCGCGTGCAGGTGCCGTCGTACACGGTGTTCGATGCGTCGCTGCGCTGGCAGCCGACGTCACGCACCGAGCTCGCGCTCTACCTGCGCAATCTCGCGAACCGCACGTATGCGGTGACGACGTCGAACGGCGGCGAGCAATGGCTGCTCGGCCCGTCGCGCTCGGCGGAGCTCGTCGCGACGATGCGCTTCTGATGCGGCGCGACGAGCCTCCCGTGACGCACATGCTCGACATCGAACGCGTGAGCTGGTCGCCCGGCGGCGCGATCACCGTGCTCGATTCGGTGACGTTGAGCGTGGCCGACGGCGAGTTCGTCGGGCTGGTCGGCCCGAACGGCAGCGGCAAGACGAGCCTGCTGCGCTGCGTGTTCCGTTACGCGCGGCCCGATGCCGGCCGTGTCGCGCTCGATGCGCAGGACGTGTGGCGCATGCGGCCGCGCGCGGTCGCGCAGCGCATCGCGGTGCTGCAGCAGGAGACGCCGGACGATTTCGGGCTGACGGTCGACGAACTGGTCGGCATGGGCCGCACGCCGCACCAGCGGCCGTTCGATGCGGAGACGGCGGACGATCGCCGGATCGTCGAATCCGCGCTGCACGACGTCGGCCTCGTCGAGCGCCGTGCGCAACGCTTCGCGTCGCTGTCGGGTGGCGAGAAGCAGCGCGCGCTGCTGGCCCGCGCGCTCGCGCAGCAGCCTGAATTGCTGCTGCTCGACGAACCGACCAACCATCTCGACCTGCGCCATCAGCTCGAACTGCTCGCGCGCGTACGGCGCCTCGGCATCGCGACGCTCGCCACGATTCACGACCTCAATCTCGCGGCCGCGTATTGCGACCGGCTCCACGTGCTCGCGCACGGCAGGGTCGTCGCATCGGGCGTGCCGGCCGACGTGCTGACCGAAGCGCTGCTGCGCGACGTGTTCGGCGTCGCCGCGCTCGTCGATCGCCATCCCGTCACGGGCCGGCCGCGCATCACGCCGCTTCATCCGGAATGACCGCCATGCCGCCTCCCTTTTTGTCGTCCGCTTTGTCGTCCGCTTTATTGCCGGTATCCCGCCGGCTGGTTGCCGCGACCGTGCTCGGCTGCGCGGCCGCGCATGCGGCGGCCTATCCCGTCACCGTGCGCAGTTGCGATCGCGACGTGACGTTCGAGCGCGCGCCGACGCGTGCGGTGAGCAACGACGTGAACCTGACCGAGATGATGCTCGTGCTCGGCCTGAAGGATCGCCTCGTCGGCTACACCGGCATCGGCGGCTGGAAGACGGGCACGGCACGCGTGCGCGATGCGCTGCGCGGTGTGCCCGAACTGGCAAGCCAGTATCCGTCGCTCGAGGTGCTCGCGGCCGCGCGCGCCGACTTCTATCTCGCGGGCTGGAACTACGGGATGCATGTCGGCGGCGCGGTGACGCCCGCGACGCTCGCGCCGTTCGGTATCCGCACGTACGAGCTGACCGAATCGTGTTCGCACGTGATGAAGCAGTCAGCGGCCTCGTTCGACGACGTGTTCCGCGACCTGAGCAATCTCGGCCGGATCTTCGGCGTCGACGCGCGCGCCGCGCAGGTCGTTGCCGCGATGCGCGCGCGTCTCGTGGCGGTGTCGCGTGCGATCGGGCATCCGGCGCCGCTGCGCGTGTTTGTCTACGACAGCGGCACCGACAAGCCGATGACGGCCGGCGGGCTCGCGATGCCGACTGCGCTGCTGACGGCGGCCGGGGCGCGCAACGTGATGGCCGACCTGCCGCGCAGCTGGACGCAGGTGAGCTGGGAAAGCGTAGTTGCGCGCGATCCGCAGGTGATCGTGATCGTCGACTATTCGGCCGTGACGGCCGCGCAGAAGCAGCAGTTCCTGCTGAGCCAGCCGTCGCTCGCGCGCGTGGCTGCGATCCGCGACCGGCGCTTCATCGTGATTCCGTACGATGCGGCGACGCCGGGCCCCGAGAACGTCGCGGCCGTCGAGACGCTGGCGCGCGCGCTGTATCCGGCCGCGTTCGCCGGGTCGGCGCGATGAGCGTGCACGTGCGTGCATCGCGGCCCGGCATGCGCGTGGTGCTGCCGGCGCTGACGTTGCTGTTGATCGTGTCGATCGTCGCGTCGGCCGCGTTCGGCCCGGCGCCGATCGCGATGCCGGCGGCGGTGAGGATCGTCGCCACGCACATCGTGTCGGCGTTTGGCGACGCGGGCGCATTCGCGGCAGGGGCGGGCGACGACAGCATCGTCTGGCTGATCCGGATGCCGCGCGCGTTGCTGGCCGCGATCGTCGGCGCGACGCTGGCAGCGGTCGGCGTGGCGCTGCAGGCGG
>NZ_JAAGPE010000494.1:0-4233 GCF_017104605.1 Burkholderia sp. Ac-20384
TGCCGATGCCGAGCGCGCCGAGCCCGCCGCCGACGTTGAATGCGATCTGCACGAGGCCGACATGCTCGCGATCGAGCCCGCGCGCGGCCATCAACGACGGCAGCCAGTTCAACAGGAAGTAGAGAACGATCAGCGTGCAGAAATAGCTGATCCACAGCGCGAGTGTCGAGATCGTGCGGCCGTCGCCGAACAGCGTGCGGGCGACGCTCGTACGCGCGGCCGACGTGCCGGCGATGTCGAGATACGCGCGCGATTCCGGCAGCAGCATCGCCAGCAGCGGCACGAGCAGCAGCGGCCCCGCGCCGCCGACGTAGAAGATGTGCCGCCACTCGGTATCGCCGGCGAGCAGCACGCCGATCAGCGACGCGATCACGCCGCCGAACGGAATGCCGCAGTACATCGCGGCCACCGCGCTGCTGCGCGAGCGTGCCTCCACCGCCTCCGACGACAGCGCGATCAGGTTCGGCATCGCGCCGCCGAGGCCGATGCCGGTCAGCACGCGCACGACGACGAGCATCGCGAAGGTCGATACCTGCGCGGTGGCGATCGACAGCAGTCCGAACAGCGCGACTGACGCAATCAGCACGCGCTTGCGACCGATCCGGTCGGCGAGCCGCCCGCCGAGCATCGCGCCCGGCAACAGCCCGAAGGTGCCCGCGCTGAACGCAATGCCCATCTGCGACACGCTCAGCCCGAATTCGCGCGCCATGCGCGGCGCGGCGACGCCGACCGATTGCAGGTCGAGCCCTTCGAGCAACGCGATCGCGAAGCACAGCGCGAGTGTCGTCGCGACTGCCGGTCTTTCGGCAACGTAGGTGTTCATCGTGTCTCCAATCCTTGTTGTCTTTTCGTCGGCGTGCCTCGCAGGGCCGCTCGCAGCGCGCGCCGCCGCCGGCCAGGGGCGGGCAGGTGCGCAATGGGTCGGTTGAACGACCGCCCTTGTTATCAGGCAGCCTGATTCACTGGCCGTAAAAAAGCCCGCCGGTCGCATCGCCGGCAGGTCGTTACGCGTACCGATGCCTATCGCTAGGTCGATGCGTGAATCACATCGGGATCACGGCGGGCCGGGTCGTACAGCGCGTCGATCGTCGCCGCGCGATGCTGCTGCACGGCCGCCTGGTTCAGCGAGCCCTTGTCGGTCACTTCGCCGAGATCGAGCGACGGCGGCGTGTCGATCAGCCGGACTCGCGCGACGAACGTCGACCCGCCGCTCGCATGCCGGTTCAGCGCGGCGAGCCAGGTCTCGAACACCGCGCGCACCGCCGGCGCACGCAGCACATCGGCCGCCGATGCATCGGCGGCGAGCGCCGCAAGCGCACGGCACGCGTCGATACGCGGAAACACGAGCAGGCCGATGTCGTCCCGATTGATCCCGGTCACGACGACGTCCTGCACGTACGGCGCACCGCTCGACACCGCGTTCGCGCGCAGCGGCCCGACGCTGACGAACGTGCCGCTGCTCAGCTTGAAATCCTCGGTCAGCCGCCCGTCGAACTGCAGCCCGAATTCCGGCCGCTCCGGATCGGCGAACGTGGCCGCGTCGCCGCTGCGGTAATAGCCTTCGTCGTCGAATACGTCACGCGGATCGACCTCCGCATGCCAGTAGCCGCGCATCACGTTCGGCCCCTTGAAACGCAGTTCAAGCTTGCCGCCGCACGGCACGAGCTTCGCGTCGCAGCCGGGCGCAGGCAGCCCGATATAGCCGGCGCGCATCAGCGGCCCCGTCGTGAACAGGCACGACGGCGACGCCTCCGTCATGCCGAGCCCGGCCATGATCCGGATGCGCTCGCCGCAATGCGCGTGGGTCACGCGGTCGAGCCGGTCCCATGCGGCCTGCGACAGCCCCGCGCCGCCGAAGAAGTACAGCTTCACGCGCGAGAAGAACGTGTCGCGCAGCACGGCGTCGCGTTCGAGCGCGGCCGTCAGCTCTTCCCAGCCTTTCGGCACGTTGAAGTAGATCGTCGGCGCGATCTCGCGCAGGTTGCGCACGGTCTCGTCGAAACGACCGGGCACCGGACGGCCATCGTCGATATAAAGCGTGCCGCCGTTGTACAGCGCGATGCCGAGGTTGTGACTGCCGCCGAACGTGTGATTCCACGGCAGCCAGTCGACCAGCACCGGCGGCTCGCGCGTCAGTTCCGGCATCGTCTGGCGCAGCATCTGCTGGTTGCTGCACAGCATCCGGTGCGTGGTCGGCACGGCCTTCGGCTGCTTCGTCGAACCGGACGTGAACAGGATCTTCGCGAGATGATCGGGGCCGACCGACGCATGGATTGCGTCGATCGTGCGCGGGGTGGTGGCGAGCAGGCGCGAGAGCGGCACCGCGCGGCCCTTTCCGTCGGCGTCGACATCGGCATCGTCGTCGTGTGCGACGATCAGCGCCGCATCGGCCGGCAACACGGCGTCGAGCGCACGCGCGAACGGCGCGCGTTCGGCGACGAATACGGCGCCCGGCCGCAGCACGCCGAGCGTGTGACGCAGCTTGCCGTAGTCGGTCGATACCAGCGAATACGCCGGTGAAATCGGCGCGTACGGAACGCCGGCCAGCATCGCCGCGAACATCAGTTGCAGATGCTCGAGATCGTTGCCGGACAGCACCGCGAGCGGACGCTCGACTGACAGCCCGAGATCGACGAGGCCCTGCCCGATCGCGCGGGCGCGGTCGAGCATCTGCGCGTAGGTGATCTCGATCCAGCGGCCGTCGTCGCCGCGCTTCGCGGCCAGCACGCGATCGGGATGCGCTTGCGCACCGCTCACGAGGCAGTCGGTCAGGCGCGCCGGGTAGTCGCCGAGCGGTTCGCGGGCGCGCAGGTACCACGTGCCGTCGTCCGCGCGGCGGATCTCGGCCGCGCCCACGGCAACCACCGCGGCGCGATAGCGCACGCCGCCCGCGCCGTGTACGACCTCACTCGGAGGCTTCGCTACATTCATCGTCGCCTCGCTTAAATTGGGTAATGACGCGGCACGGTCTGCACCGTGATCCAGCGCAGCTCGGTGAATTCGGCGATCGACGCGCGACTGCCGAAGCGGCCGTAGCCGCTCGCCTTCGTGCCGCCGAACGGCATCTGCGCCTCGTCGTGCACGGTCGGGCCGTTGATGTGGCAGATCCCCGATTCGATCCGTCGTGCGATCGCCATCGCGCGCGCGACATCGCGGCTGAACACGCTCGACGACAACCCGAATTCGCTGTCGTTCGCGAGCGCGACCGCTTCGTCGTCGCTGTCCGCACGCAGGATCGCGACGACCGGCGCGAACGATTCCTCGCGATACAGACGCATGTCGCGCGTCACGCCATCGACGATCGCCGGCTGCATCGTCGCGCCTTCGACGCGGCAGCCGAGCGGCAGCTGTGCGCCATGCGCACGCGCATCTTCGACGAGCGACGCTGCACGCGCAGCCGCCGCCGCGTCGACCATCGTGCCGAGCGGATGGCCGGCCAGCGGATCGCCGGCGACCAGCGTGCGCGCCTTCGCGGCGAGGCGTTCGACGAGCGTATCGGCAATCGGCCTCGCGACGATCACGCGCTCGGTCGACATGCAGATCTGCCCCTGGTTGAAGAACGCGCCGAACGCGATCGCGTCGACCGCCGCGTCGAGATCGGCATCGTCCAGCACGAGCACGGGCGCCTTGCCGCCGAGTTCGAGCAGCACCGGCTTCAGGTGAGCAGCCGCGTGGCGCGCGATGATGCGCCCGACATGGGTCGACCCGGTGAAGTTGATGCGTTTCACATGCGGATGTGCGATCAGCCGCTCGACGAGTTCGGGTGCGTCGGCCGCCGCATGCGTGATCACGTTGACCACGCCCGCACCGAGCCCCGCTTCGTCCAGCACCGCGCCAATCAGTGCGTGCACGCCGGGACACGCTTCGGACGCCTTCAGCACGACCGTGTTGCCGCACGCGAGCGGCATCGCCAGCGCACGCGTGCCGAGAATCACCGGCGCGTTCCACGGCGCGATGCCGAGCACGACGCCGCATGGCTCGCGCATCGCGAGCGCGAGATTGCCGGGCACGTCGGACGGGATCACGTCGCCGGCGATCTGCGTCGTCATCGACGCGGCCTCGCGCAGCATGTTCGCCGCGAGCGTCACATTGAAGCCGATCCAGCCTGGCGTCGCGCCGGTTTCGGCCACACCGGTCGCGATGAACGTGTCGATGCGGGCGTCCATCAGGTCGGCCGCCTTCAGCAGCAGCCGGCGGCGCTCGGTCGGCGCAAGGGCCGACCAGGCGGGAAAC
>NZ_JAAGPE010000495.1:0-4073 GCF_017104605.1 Burkholderia sp. Ac-20384
TCCACGCCGACGGGCGACATGTCGCTGTCGCCGGCCGGCCCCGATGTCGTGCCGCCGACCGCCTCGAGCGCGCCCGGCACGCCGGGCACGACACAGCGCGCGTCGCGCCGCGGGTCCGACACCTACACGTATCTGCGCTGCTGGTACCGGATCGACGCAGACCCGCTGAAGCCGGCCGCGACCTACGAATGGGCGCGCAACCCCGCCGGCGGCGACTGGTATCGCGTGTCCGGCTACTGGTGGGCGGACGGCATCACGCAGTGGAAGAACATGTTCTACAGCACGACGTCGCAGGACGCGCTCGCCGACGTGTGCCGCAAGACGCTGGCCGCGAAAGGCATCAAGACCGGCCTCGTGCAGGCGGTCGCGGCCAACAACGCGCTGTCGTTCAACTACACAGTGTGGACCATCGATGCCACGCAGCAGGACGCGCGCGTCAACAAGCTGATCGTGTTCGGCGACAGCCTGTCCGACACGCAGAACATGTTCAACGCGAGCCAGTGGAAGCTGCCGAACGGCACGAGCTGGCAGGCGGGACGCTTCAGCAACGGCCCGGTGTGGGCCGAATATCTCGCGAACACGCTGCGGCTGCCGTTCTACAACTGGGCAATCGGCGGCGCGGCCACCGACCAGTACCTCGTCGTGCCGGGCCTCGTGCAGCAGATCGACTCGTGGCGCGAATACATGGATCGCGCGCCCGACTACCGGCCCGCCAACACGCTGTTCGCGGTGTTCGCAGGCGGCAACGATCTGGTGAACTACGGGCGCTCGCCCGAGCAGGCAGCGAATGCGGTACGCGACAGCCTCGAGCGGCTCGCCGCGGCCGGCGCGACGCGGATCATGCTCGTCACGCTGCCGGACGTGTCGCGCGCGCCGGTGTTCGCGACCCGCACCGACACCGCGAGCGTCGCCGCGCAGGTGAAGGACTACAACCAGCGCCTCGCCGACGCGGCCGCCGCGCTGCGCGCCCGCTACGGCGCGACGCTGCGGCTCGAGGTGTTCGATGCGTACGCGCTGTTCGACGACCTGCTGAGCCACCCGGCCCAGTACGGCTTCGACGACGCGAAGCGTGCATGCCTCGACATCCCGAAACCGTCGTCGCTCACCTACCTGAGCGCGCAGACGCCGCGCGCGGACTGCCGCGATCCGGCGCGCTTCGTGTTCTGGGACACGCTGCACCCGACCACGCGCACGCACGCGTGGCTCGCCGAGCGGATCGCGCCGTTCGTGCGCGCGCGCCTGCTGAACTGACCGGCGCGGGCGGCGGTGCTTACAGCAGCGGACACGCGGTGACCTGCGTGCCGCGTTCGACGCACAGCCGCTCGTAGTCGCGCAGGTACGCGCGCTCGTCGTCGTCGAGCAGGTCGAGATCGATCAGGTCCCAGTCGTAGCCGACCGTCACGATGTTCTCGAACGTGACGGTATCCGGCTGCGCGTCGTCCCGGTGGATAATCACGATGTTCTCGATCCGCACGCCGCCCTTGCCCGGCACGTAGATGCCCGGCTCGACCGAAATCACCGCATTCGGCACGAGCCCGTACTTCGCGCCCGGCGCGAACCGCACGCCGCCCTCGTGTACGTGAATCCCGACGCCGTGCCCGGTGCCGTGGCCGAAATCGTGCCCGTGGTCGCGGCACACCTGCCGCACGAGCGCATCGACGTCGCCGCCCTTGGCGGTGCTCGGGAAGCGCGTGACGAGCCCCTTGATGCAGGCCTTCAGCGCGACCGTGTAGATCTCGCGCTGCCACGGCTGCGCGACCGTATCCGGGTCAGTCCGGCGCAGCACCACGCGCGTGCAATCCGTCGCGAAGCCGGCTTCGTAATAAGCGCCGCTGTCGAGCAGCACGAGTTCGCCTTCCGTCAGCTCGACGTCGGCGCTCGCCGCCGTGTAGTGCGCGAACGCGCTGTTCGCGCCGTTCGCCGCGATCGACGGAAACGTCAGCGCCACCGCCGAGCGTGCGCCGTATGCGTCGTTGATCGTGCGCGCCAGGTCGTATTCGGTGTGGCGCGTGCCCGGCTCGCCGGCCTTCGCCCAGCGCATCGTCTCGGCGATCGCCGCGGAGCTGCGCGCGAACGCGTCGCGGAACCGGTCGAGCACCGCCGGCGTCTTGCCGGCCCGCATCGCTTCGACCGGGTTGAAGTCGGCATGCTGCGCCTGGGGCCACACCCGCTTCACCGCGTCGACGAGCGCGCAGTTCACCGATTCGTAGCCGTAGCACACGTGCTCGACGTCGAACTGGGCGAGAAAGCGCTCGAGCGCCACGACATCGCGCCGGATCACGTGCAGCGCCGGATACGACGCGAGCGTGACTTCGCAGCGGTCGCAGCCTTCCGGCAGGAACAACGCCACCTGCTGGCCGACCGCGAACAGGAAGCCGAGATGCGACGACGCATTCGGGATGTGATAGCCGCGGCTGTTCAGCAGATACGCGAGGTCGTCCGACGCGCAGGAGAAAAATGCCGTCTTGCCGTCCGGTGCGCCGGTATGCGCGGCGAGCTGGCGGTTCAGCATGTCGAGGTTCTGCGCGACGCTCAGGCCGGTCGCCGCTTCCGGTACTTCGAAGATCGGCCGCTCGACGACCCAGCCCGGCAACGCGATCGCGCGATCGATTTCCCGGTCGGCGAGGCTCGTCCAGTCGAGCGATGCGGCCTGCGTCTGTTCGAACAGGCGATCGCGCTGCCCGACGCTGATCCGCAGCGCATCGTAGCCGACCCGTGCGAGCCGGCTGCCGTGCGCGACCAGCCAGTCGGCCATCGCCTGCCAGATCGTCACGTTCATCCCGAGCTTCTCGATGCGCACGCGCGCCGGATCGCACTGCTGCTCGGCCTGCAGGTGATAGCGGCCATCGACGAACAGGACGAACGGGGGCAGATCGAGCGCCTGCGCGGTCGCCGCGCTCAGGAAGATCCCGCAGCCGGCCGAGCCGTCGAAACCCGACACCGCGTAGCGCGGATTGTTGGCGAGCGGCAGGTACTCGGTCACGTATTCGTCCTGCGACGTGACCAGCACCGCGTCGAGCCGCGCGGCATCGAGCAGGCGCGACAAACCAGCCTGCGTGTCGGCGACGGACGCGTCGTACGGGGGAAGGCCGGAGAAGCTGTATTTCAGTCGATCGATCATCGGAAGCCCGTTATGCATTGTTGTCGGCGGCCGGCGGTGACGCGGCGGGGAGCAAGCCCGAGGCAGGCCTGACACGGCACGGCGCCGCTGCACGGTCGGCGCTCGACCCCGCATGGCGCCGGGCCGCCGTTCCGGCGGCAGGCCCTTGAAAAATTTTCGTCCCACTTAACTTTGTTTGATGCGCGCAGCAGAATCTAGAGCACGCCGAAATTGAGGTCAAGATAAAATTTTCGTAGGGCTAAAATCGGCGTGAGGCCTGCGCATCCTGGCACAACGTGAATTCACCCGGCGACACCGCGCGGTACAATGCGCCGGCATCGCCGTCCCGACGGCCGTGCTTCGTGCGATGCGCGGAATCCCCTGTCCGGCGACTGCACCGCCCGTCCGCTCGCCTCCCGACTCGTTGCCACGAAAGAGATTCATGGATTCAGACCTCATGCGTATCGGCCAGCGCATTCGCCGCCTGCGCCGGGAAGCGAAGAAGACGCTGCTGGAAGTCGCGACCGAAGCGAAGCTGTCGGTCGGGTTCCTGTCCCAGGTCGAGCGCCACCTCACGGGCATCTCGCTGTCGTCGCTCGTCAACGTCGCGAAGGCGCTCGACGTGCCGCTCAGCGCGCTGATCGACCAGCCGCGCCAGGCCCAGCCCGATTCTCACGAGGGCCGCCGCAAGCCGTACGCGCTCGACGCCAGGTCGCAGTGGTACGAACGCCTGTCCACCACGTTCGACGGCAGCCAGATCAACGCGCTCAAGGTGCAGATGATGGAAGGCTATCGCTCGGAATGGGTCGCGCACGGCGGCGACGAATTCGTGTACGTGCTGGCCGGCCGGATCTGCTACACGGTCGGCAAGAAGGATTACCCGCTGTCCCCCGGCGACTCGCTGCACTTCGACGCGCGCAAGCGGCATCGGGTCGCCAACGTGGGCGACGGGCCGGCCGAGGTGATCGCGGTC
>NZ_JAAGPE010000496.1:0-4151 GCF_017104605.1 Burkholderia sp. Ac-20384
AATTTAATCCGGACATATGCGAATTGACGACTTTATTTTGGTAAGACCGTCAATAAAGTCGTCAATTCAGGGTCCGGATGCCTAGATCGGCGGGGATTCTGGAGTGACAGATTTATTTTGCTCTACGGATGGCGCCGGCAGGCGGTGCCGCATGAGCGGGCAGATTCCGACCGAATATCGCTCGACCACGCCCGAGCGCTTGCGGCGCCACGCGCAGGACGCGGGCGATCGCCTGCCGGTGGAGATGCGGCAGCTGTTGTTCGACGCTTCGGCTGAGCTCGAAGGCAGCGAGCAGGCGTACGCCGCGCTCGTCGACCAGAAGCAGGCGCTGCAGCGCGCGCTCGCGCAGTGCCAATCCAATCTGCGCGCGGCGCTCGCGATCCGCGCGCCGCGCTAACGCCGCCAGGAAACCGCCATGGACCCACGGATCCGCGAACTGATCGAACAAAAGCTGATTGGCGCGATTGCGCTCGACACCTCGATCTTTGACGGGCAGCAGGGGCGCCTCGAGGACGGTCTGCTGCGCCGCGTCGAGCAGTTCCAATCCACCCGGAACGTCGCGGTCCTGATGCCGGACGTGGTACAGCGCGAGTTGATCGCACACCTCACGCACGACGCGGCGGCGGCCCGCAGCGCGTTGCTGCGCGCGACCCGGGCGCCGAACCTGGTGGGACTGCTGCCGCCGGCCGCGCTCACGCAGTTGCAGACGCGCGCCGCGCAAGCGATCGACCCGGCCGACGCGGCCACCGCCCGGGTCACGCGCTGGCTCGAGCGGACCAACGAGACGGTGCTCGATGTGGCGGAGCACGTTGGCCTGCGCGCGCTGTTCGACCGGTACTTCGCGATGCAGCCGCCGTTTGCCGAAGCGGGCAAGAAAAAGCACGAGTTTCCCGATGCCGCGGCCTTGCTCGCGCTCGAAAGCTGGGCCAACGCACGGTCGACCGGCATTCTCGTGGTGTCGAACGACAAGGACTGGCAACGCTTCTGTGCGGGGACCAACCGGCTTTTTTGGACGGCCAACCTCAGCGACGCACTGGGGGCGTTCCAGGATGAGACTGCGCGATTTGCGGCGCGGTGCCTGGTCGAGTTGTCGACTGCGGGAGGGCCCCTGGATCTCGCGACGGCCTTGCTCCAGGCGCTTCATGCGTCGCCTGGCGCGATCCAGGTGCAGGTCGAGGCCCAGTGTTTCGTCGGGTTCGGCTGGAAGGAGGCGATCGACGTGCAGCGCGTGGAGTTGCCCACGCTGGACGTCGCCTTGGGCGAGTGCGAAGCGGTCGACTACGGGGAGCACGCCGTCACCGTCTCTGTATACGGCACGGCGCATGGCCGCATCTCGATCGCTTGCGACTTCGGCATGTGGAGCGGCGAGGGGGTGGACGGCACCTACAGTGAGTTGGGTAGCCGCACGTTCGACACCGACGCGGCCATCCCCTTTCGCGCACTGGTGACGCTGACGGGCGAGATCCCCAAACGGATGGAGATCGGTCCGGTGGAAATCCTGCCGACGCTCTATTGGGTTGAGCTCGGCGAGATCTCCCCCGATTGGCAAACCCTCCTCAGCGACATTGCGATGCGGTCGAGTCGACTGAGTTGATGCCGACGTATCGGCTGCCGCGGCGCGATCAGCGCCAACCGGCCATCGCTAACCCAACCGAGAACAACCTATGGCGGTATCTGAAGTAGCAGCGATCGTGGCGCAAGCGCCGGCGAATTGGCTCACGCCCGCCGCGCTCGGCGCCCTGGGCGGCGCATTCATCACCGCCGGGGTGGGCTTGATAGCTCAATACCTCGCCCAGCGGCATGAGAACGCAAAAATCGCAGAACAGCGAGCGCACGAGCATGCGAAGCTCGCTGAAGAGCGCGCGCGTGCGCAGCTGGAAGCCCTGCGTCCGCTCGAGGCGTTTGCAAAACACGGAGACGAAGTCCTGAGCCCAATCGAGGCTGCCTTCGAGGACTACGGCGATGTCGGGGATGCGGTATTCGGTTACCTGAAACCAGTCGTTTTGCACTTTGACATTCCGACGCAACCCGTTATGGATGCCCTGCCGCGCCCGCTTGTTGACCAGCTGTATCAATTCGCGCTGGCACTCGAGGTCCGTGCGGATTGGCTCGACAAGCAGGAAGTACGGTTGGCGCCATTTGACGTCTGGAAGCTTGAGCTGCAATGCGTCGTTCATTTCGGCTTGCACGCGTGCGACCTCACGAATGGGATTCGGCGCAATCTGGACCTTCCGGAATCGGCGTACCTGAAGGCATGGCAGCGAAATTTCGAAGACGCGTTCGCCAAGCTTCAACGGGAGTATGACCGCGACCCAGCGGAATATCCGCTCATGCCAGAAATCGAATCCCGGCTGACGTCGTTGTCTCAGCCGATCGCGGGGCGCTGACGTGGCCCTGCTACCCCTGACGCCCGCCGGCTTCGCGCTGTACCGCGCGCACGTTGGCCACGCGCTCGAAACTCTCATGGATCGCCGATGCTCCTGACCACCACCGACGAGCGCGCGCGTTTTCTCGCGTTCGCGCAACAGCACTGGATCGCCGACCAGCACGCGGCGCACGACACGAACAGCTTCACCGCGCTGTTCGCCGGCCACCCCGCGCACCTGCAGTTCGAGACTGATGGCGCGTGGCGCCTGTACTACCTCGGTTTTCGGTCCGAACGGATCTTTCACTTGGCCGACGCGCAGCGCGCAGCGCCGGCATTCGTGCGCGACGTGCTGGCCCACATGACCGCGCTCGTCGCCGACGGCGAGCCGCGCACCGCTAACGAGCCCGGCGCATGACAAGGTCGACTCTTCTCCGACGCTGGCGGGCGGTCGAGCACTGGCCGACCCGCCTTAGAGTGACGTACCACCTGGTGCTCGGCGGCCTGCTGACCTTGCTCGCGTCGGCCTTCGAGGCGGCGGGTTCGGCGTGGCGCGCAGCCGCGCAGCAGGGGCATCCTCTTGCGCATGCGGGGCGCGAATGGGTGCGCACACACGTTGGCTTTCGCGATGCGGTTTCCGTGCTCGAGCATGCGGCCACCGGTGCCGGTTGCGCCCTGTTCGCGTTCGCGACTCTGCAAGTCGGCTACGGCGTGATCGTCTCGGCACGCGAGCGCCCGATTGAGCCGTGGCAGCCGTGGCAATTGGAGCTTTTCGCAGTCGGCATCGCGGGTGTCAGCTGCGGGATGGCATCGCAGATGTACCCAAACACGCGCGTGCTGACTGGCCTCCTCATCGCGGTGAGCCTGACGATCCCATTGGCGTGGCCGAACCACGCGAGCCGCGCGGCGCTCGCGACCCCGGCACGGGTCACCGGAGCAGTGGGCGCGGTATTTTGGCTGGTGGCCGACGCCCTATGGAAGGTCTATCACGCGCCCCACGCGCAGGTGAACGCCGAGACGGTCGCCTTGCAACTCGGGCTCGGGCTCGCTGGCATGGTCGCGGCCAGCTGGGCATTCGGCTGGGCCGCAGGGCGCACCGCGTGGTTGCGCCCTGCGCCGATCGGAGGCCGGTAACGTGCGTGCCTCACCCATCCGCGCGACGTTGCGCCTGACCCCGGCCCACTTCGCGCTGTACCGCGCGCACCTCGAGGGGCTCGACGAGGCGACCCTGCATGCGCACTACGGCGTGCCAGGGACGGACGTGCGCGTGACCCACCGCACGCTCGCGACGCTGCGCGACACGCTGACGATCGCTGCGCGTCGCGCGCGCGACGTCGACGCCGCGCACTTGCTGCGTCTCAAACCCGGCAGTCTGCCGCGCGACGCGCACGCCGGCGCCGCGGCCGGTCACGACGTGCCGACGCTCGAGGCATTTCGCGACACGGTGGATCCGGACGCGGTCTACAACGAGCGCGAGCTCGTCGCGCTGTACGTCGAAACCTACCCGCCGGCGTCGTCAGTCGCGCTCGATCGCAAGGTCGCGCGCAATCGCCGTTTGCGCGAGCGGCAGGACGCGGCGCTCGCGCGCATGGAGGCGAGTCTCGTCGAGGCGCCGCAGCTGGAGCACACGCTCGAGGGGTGGTTCGACGCCCGGATGGTCGCGCGGCTCGCGACCGCCGGCGTCGCCACCTTCGCGCAACTGCTCGCGCTGATGCGTGCGCGGCGCCAGCGCTGGTATCGCGCCGTGCCGCGTCTGGGCAAGGTTGGCGCGCAGCGCCTCGCCGCC